>NZ_JBSFTC010000152.1:0-25889 GCF_053590415.1 Nonomuraea sp. NPDC003201 | reverse complement strand
TGTACCGCATGTACGACAACGAGTGGTGGCACTTCGAGTACCGCCCGGACCGTGGCGGCAGGCCACCACGACGACGGCCCCACCCCGGCGTCGGCGACGTCATCGAGAACGGGAGCTCATGATCGACCGGGCGTTCGGAGAGGGCCAGGGTATGTCATCGGGGAGTGACAACGAGTCCGGCTTGCTGGGATGGCGCCTGCAAGCAGCGCGCGAGATGGCGTTCGTGGGGCGGGAGGAAGAGCTCGCGGTCTTCAACGCGGCGTTGTACGGCGGCGGCTGCAGCGTCCTGTACGTGCACGGTCCCGGCGGCATCGGCAAGTCGGCCCTGTTGCGGCGGTTCGCTCACGAGGCCGCGGTGGCGGGGCGGCCGGTGTCCATGGTGGACGGGCGCATGTTGGAGCCGACGGCGTCCGAGGCCGGGCTGGTGCTTCGCGGTGCGGACACGGTGCTGCTGATCGATGACTTCGAGCGCATTCAGGGGTTGGAGGGATGGCTGCGCGAGCGGTTCCTGCCGCAGGTGCCCTTGGGGGCGCTGGTGGTGATCGCGGGGCGGAACCCGCCGGACATGCGGTGGCAGGCGGATCCGGGATGGGCGGGGGCGCTGGAGGTGCTGCCGCTGCGCGACCTGCGGGCCGGAGACGCGCAGGCCCTGATGGACTCCTCCGGGGTGCCGGCCGAGTTGCGCGAGCCGCTGCTGGCCTTCGCCGGTGGTCATCCGCTGGCGCTGTTGCTGGGGGCGGCCGTGGCGGTGAAGGACGGCGGGGCCGGCCGGCGGTGGACGCCGAATCAGGACGTGGTGGCCACGTTGCTGGATCAGCTGGTGGGCGAGCTGCCTTCGGCGGCGCATCGGCATGCTCTGGAGATCTGCGCGCACGCGTACACGACGACGGAGGACCTGCTGCGGGCGGCCTTGCCGGAGGACGCCGGGAGGTTGTTCCGGTGGTTGCGGCGGTTGCCGTTCGTGGAGTCGAGCAGCCGCGGGCTGTTTCCGCATGACGTGGTGCGGGAGCTGCTGGAGGCGGACCTGCGATGGCGGGATCCCGAGGGGTACGCGGCGATGCACGACCGCATTCACGCGCAGCTGGCGGAGCGGGTGCGCACGGCGAACGACGTGGACGTGCCCGGCGCGGTGGCGGCACTGCTCTACCTGCATCGCGACAACGGGGCTCCGGCCGATTTCCGTGGCCGCCACGACGAGTTCCAGGAAGCGGCGTTGCGGGAGGAGGACGTCGCCACCTTGCTCCGGGTGGCGGCGGAGGGTGCGGGGTGCGCCGCCTTCTGGGCGGAACGTCAGCCGGAGGCGTTCCGGCTGTATCGGCGGACCGAAACCGGCGAGCCCGTGGCCTTCTCCGCGTGGTTGCGGTTGACGGAACCGGATGAGGAGGAGCTGACCGCCGATCCCATCGTGGCCAGGGCGTGGACGCACGCGCGTGCCACCACGCCGTTGCGCGCCGGTGAACATCTGGCGGTCAGCCGGCTGTGGGCGCTGCCGCCGTATCGCGGGAACTCGCCGGTGATGGATCTGATCCAGTGGCGGGCGATCGGCAACTGTCTGCGGTCCGAGCGGATGGCATGGTCATATATCGAGATACGACATCCGAAGCATTTACGGCGGCAGTACGGGATGCGTGACATCTCCGAGCAGCCACAACCGGGGGACGACGCGTACGGCCTGTTGGTTCACGACTGGCGCGCGGTGTCGGCGCAGGCGTGGCTGGAGCGGATGAACCAACCGCTCCACGCGGGGCCTGCCGCGACGGCGGAGCTGGTAGTGCTGTCCCAGGCGGAGTTCGCCGAAGCCGTTCGCAAGGCGTTGCGCCAGTTGTCGCGGCTGGACGCGCTGGCCGCTTCCCCGCTGGCGCGCACCAGGCTGATCGCCGAACGGGCCGGGCAGAGCCCGGCCACGGCACTGGGTGACCTGCTCCGCCAGGCGATCGACGACCTGCGGGAGGATCCGCGCTCGGCCAAGTCCCACCGGGCGCTGTCCGTCACGTTCCTGCGCGGCACGCCCACCCAGGAGCTGGCCGCGGAACGACTCGGCCTCCCTTTCACCACCTACCGCCGCCACCTGACGGCCGGCGTCGAACGCGTCTGCGCCGACCTGTGGCACCGGGAGCTGTATGGCGCCGACGCACCGGCGTACACCTGAGCCGGTGCGCGGGCCCTGCCACCGTGATCGAACGCGACCGGGGACGTGTCAGCCGGCAAGCGCGAGGCCGGCCGCCGCCTCCGCGTGCAGCCGAGCGCTCGGCAGCACCGGGATGGCGCTGTCCTTCTCACTGAGAAGCAGCTCGATCTCCGTGCAGCCGAGGATGACGCCTTCAGCGCCGTCGTCCGCGAAATCATCGATGATCCGGGCGTACGCGTCCCTGGACGATTCCCGGAGCACCCCGCGCACCAGTTCGTCAAATATCACGTCATGGACCAGTTCCCGCTGCTCGCGCCGCGGGACGACCACGTCGAAGCCGTGGGCGGCCAGCCGGTCCCGGTAGAAGGGCTGCTCCATGGTGAAGCGAGTGCCCAGCAGACCGACCTTGCGCATGCCCCTGGCGCGGATCTCGGCGCCCACGGCGTCGGCGATGTGCAGCACGGGCACGCTCACGGCCCGCTCCACGTCGTCGCTCACCCGGCTGAAGGTGTTGCTGCAGACGAGCAGGAGGCCGGCGCCGAGATCCTCCAGGTTCCTGCCCGCCCCGGTCAGCAACGTACTCACCTCGTCCCAGCGGTCGGCGAAGATGAGGTCCTCGACCGTCGTGTAGTCGACCGACCAGATGAGGCTGTTGGCGGAATGGCTGCCGCCGAGTCGCTCGCGTACCCGCTGGTTGATGATCTGGTAGTAGATCACCGTCGATTCCCAGCTCAACCCGCCGATGAGACCGATGGTGCGCATGGAACTCCGTTCATTCAGCAAAGAAGCGGTCAACAGGTCGGCGCTGCCAGCGCACGGGCGCAGGCACCGAGGCCGATCTCGCTGGAGGCCTTGACGAACACCACGTCTCCCGGTTCGAGAAGCGCGGTGGCCAGCCTGAGGGCCGCAGCCACGTCCTCGGCGGTGTGGACGGCCACGCCCTGGTTCGAGGACTCCGCCGCCTCCGCCATCGCGAGCGGATCCCCTGCTCCGACCGCGATCAGCACGTCGAAGCGGAGGTCGGCGACGAGCCGGCCCATCTCCGCGTGCCGGGCGCGGGAGGCGTCCGCCTGCTGCCCCATCGCGCCGAGCACGGCGACGGTACGACGGGTGCCGGCCAGGGCCTTCACCGCCCGCAGCCCGGCCCGCATGGATTCGGGGTTGGCGTTGTAGGCGTCGTCGACGACGGTGATGCCGTCAGGTCGTTCGACGACCTCCAGCCGGCCCGCGGAGCGCCGCCGCGCGGCGTTCAGCCCGTCGGCGATCTCGGCGGCGCCCAGGCCGAGTGCGGTGGCGACGGCGGCTGCGGCCAGGGCGTTGCTCACCTGGTGCTCGCCGATGAGGTCGAGCTCGACCGGGGCGCGACCGGAGGGCGTCACCAGCTCGAACGCGGTTCGCGCGCGGCCGGTCATCCGCACGTCCTCGGCTCGCACCTGCGCCTGCGCCGACCTGCCGTACCACAGGATCCGGGCCCTGGTACGGCCGGCCATGCCCATGACGTACGGGTCGTCGGCGTTGAGCAGGGCGAACCCGTCCGCCGCAAGCGCCTCGACCAGCTCTCCCTTGGCCTCGGCCACGTCGGCCGGCCCGCCTCCCATCCGCTCCGCGTGTGCGGTGCCGACATTGAGCACCAGCCCGACCTGGGGCGGTGCGAGCCCGGTCAGGTACCTCAGGTCGCCCTTCCGGCTCGCACCCATTTCCAGCACCAGGTATCGGGTGGTGGCATCGGCGCGCAGCACGGTGAGCGGCAGCCCGAGCTCGTTGTTGAACGACCTGTCGGTGGCGACCGTCGCGGCGTGCCGTTCGAGCACCTGGGCCAGCAGGTCCTTGGTCGTGGTCTTGCCCACGGAGCCGGTCAGGCCGATCACGATCGGGCCGATGTGTTCGAGCACGTGCCTGGCCAGCAGGCCGAGCGCGAGCTGGACGTCCTCGACCACGAGGGCGGGCACGCCGACGGGCCTTGCGGCCAGCACGGCGACGGCGCCGCCCGCGACGGCGACGGCCGCGTAGTCGTGGCCGTCCACGCGGGCGCCGACCGTCGCGGCGAACAGGCCGCCGGGCACCACCTCGCGGGAGTCGACCGCCGAGGGAGCCGTCACCAGCGCCCGCGGGTCGCGCACGTCATGCAGGCTCGCGCCGACGACCTGCGCGATCTCGTTCAGCGTCATGGGGATCACGAGCCGCTCCTGGCGAACGCGAGGTCGATGAGGCGGCGCAGCAGGTCCGGGTACGGGACGCCGCTCGCGGCCCAGGCCCTGGCGTAGACGGAGCGGGAGGTGAAGCCGGGCATGGTGTTGATCTCCAGCACGTTCAGGCGTCCCGTGTCCTCCTCATAGAGGAAGTCGACCCGGGACAGGCCGTAGCCGCCGATCGCCCGGAACGCGCGCAGGGACAGCTCGCGCACATCCTCGGCCACGCGTTCCGGCAGCACGGCGGGAATGGCGGCGATCTCGGCCCGGCTGAGGTACTTGGCCTCGTAGTCGAGCCAGTCGCCGGGCACGATGAGCTCGCCGGGCACCGAGGCATCCGGGGTGTCATAGCCGCCGAGCACGCCGCAGATGACCTCGCGCGCGGTCACACCCTGCTCGACGATGACCACCCGGTCGTAGGCCAGCGCCAGCTCCACGCCGGCGCGCAGCTCCTCCATGGAGGTGACACGGGAGATGCCGATGGAGGAGCCCATGCTGGCCGGTTTGACGTACATCGGCCAGTCGAGCGACTTCACCAGACCCCAGTGGTCGGTGGTGGTGCGCCATTCGTGCTCAGTGAACCACACATGTGGGGTGACCGGAATGTCCTCCGCCAGGAACATGCGCCGCATCGTGACCTTGTTCATGGCCACGGCGGAGGCCATGACGCCGCAGCCCACGTACGGGATGCCCAGCGTCTCCAGGTGACCCTGGACGACGCCGTCCTCGCCGAACGGCCCGTGCAGCACGGGGAAGACCACGTCCGCCAGATCGCGTCGCAGCTCCACCGGCCACCTGCCCTGCCGGTCGATGATGACGGCGACGGGCTCGTACAGATCCCTCGGCAGAGCATCGAGCACGGCCTGCGCCGACTGCAGCGACACCTCATGCTCGGCGGACGGCCCACCCGCCAGCACAGCCACGCGTACGCGTTCAGTCACGATCGATCAGCCTTCCTCGGTGGCGCGGTGTTCGTTGTCGCAGGACAAGCCCGCCAAGTGTCGGCCTTTTGACTGACCGGTTCCCAGGCCATTCGCTGTCCACTTCCTGACCGGCCGCCTCGGCACCGGCGGCGGCGGGGGTGGCTGAGCTGGGCTAACTCGATCGCGTACCCCTGGCTATACCTCCATTGGGCCGTAGGCGGGAACGACCGGAGGGGCCCGCGGCTGATGTGCTGATCGCCGTCGGTCAAGCGCTCCTGTAAGGAAAATCGAAATGGCAGTCGACAGTCGGCCGGGGGCCGAGCAGCATCCGGGTCGGAGCGGACTTCGAGGCTTCATCCGCCGCCGTCCGCTGATCAGCTTCTTCGTCCTGGCCAACCTGATGAGCTGGCTCGCCTGGACGCCCTACGTCCTCTCGGCGAACGGCCTGGGGATCTGGGATTTCAGCTTCCCCTCGCTGCTCGGGACCACGCAGTTCACCGGCGTCCTCCCCGGCGCCTACCTCGGCCCCATCTTCGGCGCGTTCATCGTGACCGCGGTCGCGGACGGCAGGGAAGGGGTCCGCCGGTGGATCGGGCGGATGACCAAGTGGCGGGTCAACTGGGTCTGGTACGTCGTCACCGCCCTCGGCGTTCCCGCCGCCATCATCATCGCCGGAGTCGCGGTGTCCGACGAGGACATCCACCTGCCGCCGGTCGCCGTACTGGCCGCCTACGTGCCCGGGCTGCTGCTCCAGATGGTCACCACCGGTCTGGCGGAAGAGCCCGGCTGGCGCGACTTCGCCCTCCCCCGCCTGCAGCGCAGGTTCGGCCCGCTGGGCGGCACCCTCGTCCTCGGCCCACTCTGGGGCGTCTGGCACCTGCCGCTGTTCCTGAGCGAGTGGGGCGGGTGGCCGGACGTCACCTGGCTGAGAGTCGGCGAGTTCATCGCCTTCGCCTGCGTCTTCAGCGTGGTCGTCACGTGGGTGTTCAACCGGACCGGCCAGAGCCTGCCCCTGATCATGCTGCTGCACGTCAGCGTCAACAACTTCATGTCACTCGCCTACTCGGACATGTTCCCGTCGATCGCCACCGCCGAGCAGGCGAGTCGAGTCACCCTGCTCGCGGGCGCCACGGCAGCGATCCTGGTCCTCATCGCGACCCGCGGCCGCCTGGGCTACCGCCCGGCCGAGGAACCCGCACAGCAGAACTGAACGACCGCGGACACCGGCCGCGTGGGGCTGTCACAAACGGGCCGTCACAAACGGGCCGTCACAAACGGGCCGTCACAAACGGGGGCGGCCGTCTTGTCCTCACTCTGAACGGTCCCCGTTCGGATGGAGGAAGACATGAGTGCCGGGCACGCCCACCTGCCCCCAGGCGTCGAGGTGATCACGACCCTGCCGGGGGCTCGCGTGTGGACCTGGTGGCGTTGCGGTGCTTGAGTCGAAGTGATGCCGATCACTCCATGGCCCCGGTGAGGTGACCTTCCATGTCCCTTGACGACGCGACGGCCCAGTTCCTCAAGCAGATGAGCGAAGCAGGCGGCAAGCCGCTGCACGAGATGACACCCGAGGAGGCGCGCGCCATGGGCGGCGCGCTCGGCGACCTGTACGGCAAGGGCCCGGAGATGGCCCGCGTGGAGGAAGCGGTGATCCAGGCGGCGGACGGCGGATCGTTCGGCGCACGCGTGCTGGTCCCGGTGGAGAACCCGAGAGCGGTGATCGTGTACTACCACGGTGGCGGCTGGGTCATCGGCGCTCTCGACGAGTTCGACACCTTGGGACGGACGCTGGCGCACCGGACGGGCTGCGCCGTCGTCCTGGTCGACTACCGGCTCGCCCCCGAGCACCGGTATCCCGTGGCGGCCCGCGACGCCTACGACGCGCTGTGCTGGGCCGCCGCGAAGGAGCCGGACCTGCCGATCATCGTGGCCGGGGACAGCGCGGGCGGCAACCTGTCGGCCGTCGTGGCCCAGCGCAGCCGCGACGAGGACGGCCCCGCCATCGCGCTGCAGGTCCTCGTCTACCCGGTGACCGACCACGACCTGGACAACGCCTCCTACACCGACCCGGCCAACCAGCTCATGCTGAGCCGCGACAGCATGATCTGGTTCTGGGACCACTACGCGCCCGACCCGGCCACGCGGGCGAACCCGGACGCCTCCCCGCTGCGGGCCCGGGACCTGTCGGGCCTGCCGCCGGCCGTCGTGCTGACCGCCGAGCACGACGTGCTGCGGGACGAGGGCGAGGCGTACGCGCGGCGGCTGCGCGAGGCCGGCGTCCCGGTGCTGTTCCAGCGGTTCGAGGGCCAGATGCACGCCTTCTTCACGATGGTGAACGTGCTGCCGGGCAGCGCGGCGGCGATCTCCGTCGTCGTCGAGGCGATCGACGGGAGCCTGCGATGAGGTACGACGCCGTCGTCGTGGGCGCGGGCTTCGCCGGCATGTACATGCTGCACAGGCTGCGCGGCCTGGGCCTGACCGTCCGCGTCTTCGAGACCGGCGACGGCGTCGGCGGCACCTGGTACTGGAACCGCTACCCGGGCGCCCGATGCGACGTCGAGAGCATGCAGTACTCCTACTCCTTCGACGAGGACCTCCAGCAGGAGTGGGAGTGGAGCGAGCGCTACCCGTCCCAGCCGGAGATCCTGCTGTACGCCAATCACGTCGCCGACCGCTTCGACCTGCGCCGGGACATCCAGTTCGAGACCCGGGTGACCCGCGCCGGCTACGACGAGAGCGCGAACCTGTGGCGCGTGGAGACCGACCGCGGCGACCACGTGCCGGCGACGTACCTCATCACCGCCGTGGGCTGCCTGTCGGCGGCCCGGATACCCGACTTCCCCGGTGCCGGCTCCTTCCGGGGGCCCAGCCACCACACCGGGCGGTGGCCGCACGAGGGCGTGGACTTCACCGGGCAGCGGGTCGCCGTCATCGGCACCGGCTCCTCCGGCATCCAGGCCATCCCGGTGATCGCCGAGCCGGCGGAGCACGTGACGGTGTTCCAGCGCACCGCCAACTACAGCCTGCCGGCCTGGAACCGGCCCATGGAGCCGGAGTACGCGCAGTGGGTGAAGGCCAACTACGCCGAGCTCCGCGCCGGCATGCGCACCTCCGCCTCCGGCGTCATGGGCGCCTCCAACACCGCGTCGGCGCTGGAGGCGACGGAGGAGGATCGGCTGCGGGAGTTCGAGACCCGCTGGGCCAGGGGCGGAGTGGGCTTCCTCGGCGCCTACGGCGACACCGCGATCGATCCGGCGGCCAACGAGATCAGCGCCGAGTTCGTCCGTGAGAAGATCCGCGAGATCGTCACGGATCCGCGGGTGGCCGAGCTGCTGGCGCCCAGGGACCATCCCATCGGCACCAAGCGGATCTGCATCGACACCGGCTACTACGCCACCTACAACCGCCCCGACGTGACCCTGGTCGACGTGCGTGCCGCGCCGATCGAGGAGATCACCCCGACCGGCGTGCGCACCGCCGACGCCGAGTACGCCGCCGACATGATCGTGTACGCCACCGGCTACGACGCCATGACCGGTCCGCTGCTCGGCATCGACATCACCGGCAGGGGCGGCCTGTCGCTGCGGCGCAAGTGGGAGGCCGGGCCGCGGACGTACCTGGGGCTGATGACGGCGGGCTTCCCCAACATGTTCACCATCACCGGGCCCGGCAGCCCGTCCGTGCTCAGCAACATGATGGTCTCCATCGAGCAGCACGTGGACTGGATCGCCGACTGCGTGGAGCGGCTGCGGGCCGGCGGCATCGCCACCATCGACGCCGACCCGCCGGCCGAGGACGCCTGGGTCGACCACGTGAACGAGGTCGCCGCCCGCACGCTCTACATGCGGGCCAACTCCTGGTATCTGGGCGCCAACATCCCGGGCAAGCCCCGGGTGTTCATGCCGTACGTCGGCGGTGTCGGCGCGTACCGGCAGAAATGCGACCAGGTCACGGCGGACGGCTATCCGGGGTTCGTGCTCTCCGGCTGACCGCCGAGGAGCCGTGTCACGTCGATCACCTCGCGAACGTCCTCAGAGGATGACGAGGGGGTCGCCGTGACGCGCGCGCAGAGCGTCGAGGACCTTCGCGACCGGGCCGCCGCGCGCTTCCGCGTTCGCGGGCCAGACGACGCCGAGCCGGAAATGGAGATCCGGATCGTGCAGCGGCACGAGGACGAGGCCCGCCTCGCCGAAGATGCGGCCCGAGAGGGTGCTGAGCGTGGTCAGCGACAGGGCTCTGGAATGAGTGACGTGCGCGGCGACCTGGACCGCGTCGTTGTGCGGCAGCTCACGGATCTGGGTGACGCCGCCCGCGCGCAGGTGGTCGCGGAGCCCGTTCATCACCAGCGGGTGCACCTTGTGAGAGGTGAGCAGCATCTGCCGGTCGGTGAGGTCGGCGAGGGTGAGCCTGGGACGGCCGGCGAGAGGGTCGTCGGCGCGCATGGCGACGGCGAAGCGGTACTCCGCGAGCGCGAGGCTGCCGAGCCCGCCGGCGTCCACGGGCAGGTGGACGACGGCGATGTCCAGCTTGCGCGCCGCCAGCAGGCCGAGCAGCCCCGCGGACGGCTCCAGGGTCACCGGAAGCTCGGTCCCCGGGCTGACCTCCGCGAACGTCTCCAGGACCAGGTCCAGGACCTGGGTGGGGGCGAGCGGCGTGGCCCCCACGCGCACGACCGCCGGCGGTGGGGCGGCCCCGGCGGCCAGCTCGGCCAGCGCGTCGAAGCGGGCCAGGACGTCGCGGGCGGGATCGAGGAACGTCCGCCCGAAGGAGGTCAGCTCGACCTGGTGGTAGCGCCGGTCGAACAGGTCGTGGCCGAGCTCCTTCTCCAGCTCGCGGATGCGCCGGCTGAGCGGGGAGGACGTCACGTGCAGCCGCTCGGCGGCGCGGCCGAAGTGGAGCTCTTCTGCCACGACCATGAAGTAGCGGAGCTGCTGGATGTCCACCCGGCCAGGGTATCGACCCGGCCAGGGTATCGGCCCCGCGCGGGCCCACGACGAGGCTCGGCACAGGCCCGCGAGACCCCGCACAGGTTCACGAGCCCCCGCGCAGGCTCACGCCGGGTGGAACACGGGGACCGCCTCTCCCCCCTCGGGCCGCTCGAAGGCGACGCGTACGCGCATGCCGCCGTACACGTCCTCAGGCGCGACCTCGACGATCCGGCCCTGGATCCACGGCTCCTCGTCCAGCTCGACGATCCCGACCACGAACGGCGGCCCGCCCTTGGGGTGCACCACGGACCAGCTCACCACCACGCCCGTTCCGGCCGCGGCCGTCCAGGACGGCTCGGGCGAGGCGCACTGCGGGCACGTGCGCGTCTGCGGCGCGGAGTGGGCGCCGCAGGCTCCGCAGCGCCGGATCAGCAGTTCGCCACGGGCGGTGCCGTCGAAGAACGCGGCGGTGGCCGCGTCGCGGTGGACGATTCCCACAGGCATCGGCGTGCTCCTATCGGGCGTGCGGGCTGAGGATCAGGGTGGAGTGATGGTCGAGGACGCCGCCGTTGCCGCTGACCAGCACCATGTCGTTGCGCGGCGCCTGGCGCTCGCCGCCGTGGCCGCGGGCCTGGATGACGGCTTCCGACAGCGGGGTCATGCCCCACATGTAGTAGGAGGAGAGCTGGCCGCCGCCGGTGTTCACGGCCAGGCTCCCCTCCGGTCCGAGCACGCCGCTCGCCACGAAGGGCCCGCCCTCGCCCTTGGCGCAGAAGCCGTAGTCCTCCAGCGAGATGAGCGCGGTGTAGGTGTAGCAGTCGTACAGCTCGGCCACGTCGATGTCGGCGATCGTGATCCCGGCCATCTTCAGCGCCGTGGGACCCGACAGGGCCGCGCCGCTGACCAGGCCGAACTCGCTGTCCCTGCCCATGACGTACCCCGGGTGCGCCTGGCCCCAGCCGCGGATGTGGACGGCGGGCTGCGCGAGGCCGGCGGCCCGGTCGGCGGAGGTGACCAGGACGGCGACGCCGCCGTTGCTGACCAGGCAGCAGTCGAGCAGGTGGAACGGCTCGGCGATCCACCTGGAGCTCTGGTGGTCCTCGATGGTGATCGGGTCGCGCAGCTGGGCCAGGGGGTTCCCGGCCGCCCAGGCGCGCTGGGCGACGGCGACGTGGCCGAGTTGCTCGCTCGTGGTGCCGTACTTCCGCATGTGCCTGCGGGCGGCCAGCGCGTACATGGTGTTGGCGCTGTAGATGCCCGAGGCGGCGGTCAGGCCCTGCCAGCCGGTCGGCCGCCGGCCCGCGGCGGCGTAGGCCGCGCCGCCCCCCGCCGACTTGTCCTTCAGCGGGGCGTCGGCGAAGACGCAGGCCACGAGGTCGGCCATGCCGGACATCACGGCCATGGCGGCGTACTGGACCATGGCTCCGGCGGACGAGCCGTACGCCTGCACCTCCGACAGCAGGCGCAGGTGGCGCAGCCCGAGGTCGCGCTGGAGGCCCAGGCCGACGTCGCCGGTGATGCCGGTGTTGGTCAGCAGCCCGTCCACCTCGTGCAGGTCGATCCCGGCGTCGGCGGCCGCGAGCCGGACGGCCTCGGCGGCGAACTCGGGGGCGGTCCTGCCGTAGACCTTGCCCATCTCGGTGATGCCGAGACCGGCGATGACGGGTGCCCTGTTGATCGTCATGGTCATCGGCCCTCCCAGACGGGGGCGCGCTTCTCGGCGAAGGCGCGCGGTCCTTCCTTCGCGTCCGCCGAGCGCATGATCGCGGCGCCCTCGGCGGCGGTCCGCTCCCAGGCGGCCCGTTCCGAGGCGACCGTGCCGTCCGAGATGCCCCGCGCGATCCGCTTGCTGGCCTGTACGGCGAGCGGCGCGTTGGCGGCGACCGCCTCGGCCAGGGCGAGCGCGGCGGGCACCACCTGATCCTGCGGCACGACCCGGTTGACCAGACCGAGCCGCAGGGCCTCGGCGGCGGTCACGGGCTCGCCGGTCAGCAGGATCTCCATGGCCACCTTGGCCGGCAGCTGCGCGGCCAGCCGGAACGCGCCGCCCGCGCCGGCGATGATGCCGCGCTTGACCTCGGGAAGGCCGAACCGGGCGCTCTCCGCGGCCACCACCAGGTCGGCCCACAGCGCGATCTCGGTGCCGCCGCCGAGCGCGAACCCGTTGACCGCGGCGATGACCGGCTTGGCGATCGGATGCGTCACGCATCCGGCGAAGCCCCAGTGCGGTTTGAACCCTTCGGTGGAGAACTCCCCTCGGGCCACCTCCTTGAGGTCGGCACCGGCGCAGAACGCCTTGTCCCCGGCCCCGGTCAGCACCACGGCCCGGATCCCGGTGTCGGCGTCGGCCTCGTCCAGGGCCTCGCCGACGGCGCGGGTCAGGGCCCCGTTCACCGCATTGCGCGCTTCGGGCCGGTTGAATGTGATCAACATCGTGTGGTCGCGACGCTCGACGAGCGCGGCGGGCTCACCCATGGTCAACTCCTTCAGCTGGTTCTTCCAGTACGCCCGCCTCGATGAGCGCCTGGATCTCCGGTTCGGCCAGGCCGAGCAGCTTCGCGGCCACCGTCCGGGTGTGCTCCCCCGCCAGCGGCGCCGGGCGCAGCTCGGGGTCGGCCACCCCGCCGAAGGTCGCCGGGCCGTTCTCGGTCCGCATGGCGTGCCCGATGTGTGGGTGGCGCATCTCGCGCAGGAAGCCGCGGGCGGCGAGCTGGGGATCGTCGAGGTACTCGATCACCCGCTGCATCGCCCCGGCCGGCACGCCCACCGCCTGCAGCCGTTCCATGACCTCGCGGGGCGGGGTGTCCGACGTCCACGCGGTCACGGCGGCGTCGACGAGCCCGCGGTGCGCGCGGCGGCCCGCGGCGGTGGCGAGCCGCGCGTCGGCGAGCAGGTCGGCGCGGCCGATGACGCCGCACAGGCTCCGCCACTGCTCGTCGCCCTCGACGCTCACCACGCACCACTCGTCGTCGCCCGCGCACGGGTAGAGGCCCTGGGGGGCGTCCCATTCGCCGCTGTTGCCGTGGGCGGCGAAGGAGCCGGGCTCCAGCGACTCGCGCAGCAGGCTCGTGGACAGCTGGGTGAGGATGGTCTCGGCCTGGGAGACGCTGACCGTGCCGCCCTTCCCGGTACGCCGCCGCCGGATCAGCACGGCCAGCACGGCGACGGCGCCGACCCGTGCGGCGAGATGGTCCGGATAAATGGTGATGCCGTCGCAGAACCCCGCCTCGACGCCGGTGTCACGCCAGAGCCCGGTCAGCCCGGTGGAGGCGCGTACGAGAGGGCCGTATCCCATGCGGCGGCTCCACGGCCCGGTCGGGCCCAGGGCGCTGCTGTCGGCCATGACGATCCGGGGGTTGAGCTCGCTGATGACGTCGTAGCCGAGTCCCAGCGACTCCAGCGTGCCGGGCTTGAAGTTGGACAGGATCACGTCGGAGGCGGCGGCCAGCCGTTTGAAGAGCTCCAGCCCTTCGGGCGAGCGGAGGTTGATCCCGGCGCTGAGCTTGTTGCGGTGCCCCCAGGCGAAGCCGGCGCTGATGGCCTCGCCGGTCAGCGACTGCCGGCTGCCGTCGGGGTAGGCCCGGCTCTCGATCTTGATGACTTCGGCGCCCTGGTCGGCGAGCAGCCGGCCGAGCTCCGCGCCGACCACGATGACGCCCAGGTCCAGCACGCGGAGCCCGTCGAGTGGCCGCCGCCGGGGCGCGCCCTCGGCCGGGGCCGGAGGAGTGGCCGGCGGCGTCTCGGCGAAGACCTCGTCGTCGTGCTCCCCGGCTTCGGGGGCCCGGCCGCGCAATCCGGCCCGTACGCCGTCCAGCTCGACGTACCCGGACGGCAGCCGGCCGGTCAGGCCGGGCGCGATCTCGGCGTCGACCAGCCCTCCTCGTGCGCGGAAGTGCGGGCCGGCGAGCACCTCTCCGGGGGTGAGCAGCGACGCGATCGGCACGCCGCGCTCCTGGCCCTGGGCCACGAGCTCGTCCCTGGTCCTGTCCTTGAACAGGTCGCCGATCAACGCGTGCAGCCGCTCGGTCGCGCCGTAGCGGCCCGCGAGGGTGTCGTACTTGGGATCGGCGAACTCCTCGGGCTCCCCCAGCCAGCCGAACATCCCCCGCCACTGCCGCTTGGCCAGCACGCAGATCCGTACATATCCATCCGCGCACGGGAAGATCGGGTAGAGGCTGCCCGCGTCGGGGCGGCCGCGCGGCAGCGCCGTGGCCGGCACGCCGCCGGTGGCCGAGCCGCCGATGCCGAAGCCCGGGTCCAGGACCTGCGCGGTCATCTCGTACACCGAGCAGTCGACGTGGTCGCCGCGTCCGGTCTCGAGCCTGTTCGTGTACGCCAGCAGGCCCGCCCACGCGGCCTGGACGGCGGCCGACTCGTACGCCAGCGGTCCCGGCGGCACGACCGGCTCGCGACCGGGGATGCCGGAACGCGACAGCACGCCGCCGAGCGCCAGGTGCGTCCAGTCGGTGCCTACCCAGTCCCGGTACGGGCCGCTCTGCCCGAAGTCGGTGATCGAGATGACGACGAGCGCCGGGTTGCGCGCGAGCAGCGCGTCCACGCCGAGGCCGAGCCCGTCGAGGGTGCCGGGCCGTTCGGTCTCGATGAGGAAGTCGGCCCCGGCGGCCAGGCCGAGCAGCCGGTCGCGGCCGGCGGGGTCGTGCAGGTCCAGGGTGATGCCGCGTTTGCCGGCGTTGTGCGTGGCGAAGTAGAGGCTCACGCCGTCGTGGAGCGGCTCCCGCCGGCGGGTCGGCGCGCCGCCCGGAGGCTCGACGCGGATGACGTCGGCTCCGAGGTCGGCCAGGAACCGGCCGCACATCTCGGCCTTGCCGTCGGCCAGGTCGATGACACGGAGACCGGCGAGGGGAAGGTCCCCGGTTGCGGGCATGGTGAATCACCCCACTGTGTGTGGCGGGCGGGTGCGGAGTACGCCGGACGTGACCTGTCCCGCGGATCGTCGGGGACAGGTTCCTGAGGTGAGACTGCCACGACGGTTCCGGGCTGAAAACGTCCGAATCGGCAACGTGGCACGCGTCCCAATCGGCAACGTGCGCGGTTGACGTACGGCATCGACCATCACGAAACTCCAGGTCATGGACGTACAGCAGCTTCGGTGCTTCCTCGCGGTCGCCGAGGAGCTCCATTTCGGTCGGGCCGCGGAGCGGCTGCACCTGACGCCCTCGCCGGTCAGCCGCTCCGTCAAGGAGCTCGAACGGGAGCTGGGCGTCGACCTGTTCGTCCGCCGCTACCACCAGGTCGAGCTCACCGCCGACGGCGCGCTCCTGGCGGGCCGGGTACGCGACATCCTGGCGCAGCTGGACGGCCTGAAGGACGTGATCAAGGAGGCCGCCAGGAGACAGGTGGTGCGCGTGGGCGGCACCCACCTGTGCCCGCCGGCGGTGATGGATCGTTTCCTGGCCCTGGCCGGGCAGGCGCTCCCCTCCCACACGGTCGAAGCGACGATCGGGCCGTCCGCCGAGCTGCTGCCGGCCCTGGAGCGCGGCGAGCTCGACGCGGCCCTCGTCCACCTGCCGCTGGACCGGCACCGGCTCGACAGCCTGGTGGTGGCCCGCTACCTGTTCTACGCGGCGATGCGGGCCGACGACCCGCTGGCCACCGCCTCCGAGCTGACCTTGAAGGACCTCGCGCACCGCACCTTGACCATCGGCCCGCCCACGCCCCAGCCGGTGGCGGTCAACCTGTTCCACGAGCGGCTGAAGAACGCCGGCATCACCTCGTTCCACCGGATGCCGGACAACGACGCGGTCATGCTGGCCAGCCGCATCCGCCGCGACGGCGGGGTCACGCTGACGATCGACCCGCGCAACGGCGGCAGCGCCCGGGTCTACGACGACCCGGCCTTCGCGGTCGTCCCCCTCCGCGACGACCTGGACTTCCTGCTCGGCGTGGCCTGGAACCGGTCCCGGGCGCGGCAGGACGACGCCGTCCGGGAGCTCGTCCAGGTGGCACGCCAGGAGTGGGCCGGGCGCCGCCTCACCCTCTGACGGCGGGGCACGTTGCGGATTCGCGTACGTGCACGTGCGCGAAAGCGCAATGGTCACCGGCGGTGCGGCCTGCTTACGGTTCCACGCACACCGCTACGTGAGGCCTTTGTGAGGCGTTCGCCGCCCGTGGCCGCAGCGGTGCCTTTGCGCTACCCCCTAGGAGGCCACGATGTCTCAGACACCCCCCTCGCCCGTGTCCGTGTCGGCCGGCAACATCGATGCCCGCATCGACGCCATGGCGAAGGTCGGGCTCAGCCGCGCCGCATGGTTCGCGCTCATGCTCTGCTTCTTCTTCGCCAACTACGACATCTCCGTCCTCACCATCACGCTGCCTTCCATGCGGGACGAGCTCGGACTGGCGGGAGCCGAGCTGGGGTACCCGGTCACGTGGAACCTCGTCGGCTACTGCGTCGGCGCGTACGCGTTCGGGCACGTCGCCGACCGGCACGGCCGGCAGAAGGGCCTCGCGCTGACCATCGCCGCGCTCGGCCTCGGCGGATTCCTCACGGCGTTCTCGTGGGACGTGTGGTCGCTGACGTTCTTCCGGTTCCTGACCGGGTGCGGCATGGGCGCCGTGCTCGCGCTCTGCTCGGCCTACATCGGCGAGCTGGCGCCCAAGCACCAGCGCGGCGGCTACCTGTCACGCCTCTACATGGTGGGGACCGTGCTGCTCCTGGTGGTCGGGTTCGCGTCGCTGCCGGTGCTGGCCGCCTCCTCCAGCGGGTGGCGGTACCTGCTGGCCTTCGGCGGTCTGGTGCTCCTGGTGCTGCCGCTGATCAACGACAAGGCGCTGGTGGAGTCGCCGCGCTGGCTGGTCGCGATGGGCCGGTCCGCCGAGGCCGACCGCATCGTCCGCCGGATGGAATCCCGCGTCGGCCTGCCCCCGGGCGGCACCGTCTCCGTCCCCGACGCCGCCGAGACCGCCGCTGACGCTGACGCTGACGCTGACGCTGACGACAGGCTGCCGGTCCGGGCCCTGTTCCGGCCCCCGTACCAGAGCCGGATGCTCATCGTGCTCGGCTTCTGGTTCGCCTTCTACGTCGCCATGTACGGCTACGCCAGCTACCTGCCGCTCATTCTCGAGGGCATCGGCATCTCGACCTCCGACGCGGTCCTGGTCAGCGTGCTCACCCGCGCCATGCCGCTGGTGTCGGGCCTGGCCGCCGTGCTGCTGGTGGAGCGGATGGAACGCCGCACCATGGTCATCATCGGCACGCTGGTGTTCGCGGCCTCGCTGCTGCTCATCACCCTCGACCTGGGCGAGACGGTCGCCACCGTCGGGGCGCTGTTCAGCTCGTTCGGCATCGCCTTCATGGCCACCCCCGCCTACACCTACACGGCGGAGGTGTTCCCCACCCGGGCGCGGGGCACGGCGTCGGCCATCGCGGACGGGGTCGGCCACCTGGGCGGCGCGGTCGCGCCCCTCGTGGTGCTGCCCGTTCTGACCTCCTTCGGGGCCCGGCCGGCATCGTTCGTGATGGTGGGCCTGCTCGTGATCGCGGCCGGCATCATCCGCCTCGGCGTCCGCACCCGGGACCGTTCGCTGACGGAGATCGCCGCCTGACGTCCCCTGGCTCCGCCCGGGCGGAGCCAGTCAGGTCAAACCGACAGCTCCTCGAGGAGCCGATCGATCTCCTCCTCGGTGTTGTAGTAGTGAACGGAGGCCCGAACCACCGACGGCAGGCCCCGATCGGTCATGTCCAGGAGCGTCGAAGGCGCGCGCGAGACGCTGACATTGATCGATCGGCCGGCCAGCCGTCCCTTGATCTCCTCAGCGGGTTCGCCGTCCAGGGTGAAGGTGACGATGCCACACCGTTCGGCCCCTTGATCGCGAACCCGGCAGCCGGGGATCATCTCCAGACGTGAACGCAGCAGGCCGGCCAGGGCATAGACCCGGTCCCGGATGTTCTCGGGCCCCCAGGCGAGCGCCTCGTCGAGGGCCGCGCCCAACCCGAGCCGGGCAGCCACGCCATACTCCCAGTTCTCGAATCGGCGCGCACCCGGCTGCACCTCATAGCGCGACGGCCCCACCCAGCGGGCGCCATGCAGATCGAGAAAGGGCGGATCGAGCCGGTCCAGCGCGGAACGCCGCACATAGAGCAGTCCCGTACCGCGCGGGGCGCGCAGGTATTTGCGGCCGGTGGTGGACAGCAGATCGCAGCCGATCACCTCGACGTCGATCGGCAGCTGGCCGACCGACTGGCAGGCGTCCAGCAGGAACAGCGCACCAACCTCCGCCGCCACCTTGCCCACCTCGGCCGCCGGATTGACCAGGCCACCATTGGTCGGCACGTGCGTGATCGAGATGAGCCGGACCCGCTCATCAGCCATCCGGCGCAGCGCGTCGACGGAGATCTGGCCGAGCCCGTCGTTGGGCACCACATCCACCTGCACCCCGAAACGCTCGGCGACCTGCAGATAGGCGATGAAGTTGCTGGCGTACTCCGCCTTGCTGGTCAGAACACGGTCGCCCGCCTGCCACGGCACCGCGTAGAAGGCCAGGTCCCACCCACGGGTCGCGCTGTCGACGAGCGCGATCTCGTCCGGCGCGCAGTTCAGCAGGCGGGCCGCGGAGGTGTAAACGGCGGCGAGCCGGTCGGCGGCCTGCGCCGCCGCTTCATAGCCGCCTGTTTCCGCTTCCAGCCGCAGGTGGTCGATGACGGTGGACAGCACGCCGCTCGACGGCAGTGCGGAGCCCGCGTTGTTGAAATGCGCGACATGTCCGACACCGGGCGTCAGTGCCCGCGCCGCGGCGACGTCGATCATGAGGCCACCAGCCGCAGGAACGCCCGGACCCGGGGATGGTCGGGCGTGGTGAAGAAGCTCGACGGCGGCCCCTGCTCGATCACCGTGCCGCCGTCCATAAAGACGACCCGGTCGGCCACCTCCCGCGCGAACGCGGTCTCGTGCGTCACCACCACCATCGTCATCCCCTCCCGCGCGAGCTCGCGCATCACCTGGAGCACCTCCGCGTGCAGCTCGGGGTCGAGCGCCGAGGTGGGCTCGTCGAACAGGATCACCTCGGGATCCATGGCCAGCGCCCGGGCGATCGCGACCCGCTGCTTCTGCCCGCCCGACAGCTTCGCCGGATAGCAGTCGCACTTGTCCTCCAGCCCCACCCGCGCCAGCAGCTCCCGCCCACGGGCCGCCGCCTGGGCGCGGGGAACCCGCCGTACGGAGACCGGGCCCTCCATGACGTTCTGCAGCGCAGTCAGGTGCGGGAACAGATTGAACTGCTGAAAGACCATGGCAGTACGGCGGCGCAGCTCCCTGACCTGCCGGGCCGGGTGGCGCGCGCCGCAGGCCAGCTCGGTGCCGCAGACGCGGACCGTGCCGGCCTCCGGCTCCTCCAGCAGGTTCAGGCAGCGGATCAGGGTGGTCTTGCCCGAGCCGGACGGCCCCATGACCACGACCACCTCTCCTCTCGCCACGTCGAGGTCGACGCCCTTGAGGACTTCCAGGTCTCCGAACCGCTTACACAGCCCGCGAACGCTGACGATCATGCGTAGGCTCTCCTCATCCGCTTCTCCAGCGTCTGCTGGCCGATCTGCAGCAGGGTGTTGACCATCCAGTACAGGAGGCCGACCAGCAGCAGCGCCTCCATGTAGCGGAAGGTCGAGGTGCCGATGCCCTCGGCCACCCGGGTCAGCTCGACGACGGTCACCGCCGAGGCGAGCGAGGTGTCCTTCATCAGCGCGACGAACCTGCTCCCCACGGCCGGGGTCGCGATCCTGATCGCCTGCGGGAAGATGATCCTGCGCAGGGTCCTCCAGTACGGCATGGCCATCGAGGCGGCCGCCTCCCACTGCCCCTTGTCCACGCCCAGGATCCCGGCGCGGAAGTTCTCGCTCAGGTAGGCGGCGCTGAACAGGGTGAAGGCGATGATCGCGGACGGGATGGGCGGGATCTCGAGCCCGAGCTGCGGCAGCCCGAAGTAGATGATCATGATCTGGATGAGCAGCGGCGTACCCCGGAACACCGACACGTAAGCGGCGGCCAGTGCCCGCAGCACGCGACTGGAGGAGATGCGGGCGAGCGTCACCAAGGCGCCCAGCACGCTGCCGAGGACGAACGAGACCACGCCCAGCACGATCGTGACACCGAGACCGGTGAGCAGGTCGGGCAGGAAGTCGATCAGGAGATCCATCAGACCCCCTTGAGCTGCTCGGCCATGTCGAGGCCGCCGAGCCACTTCTTGGAGATCGCGCTCAGCGTCCCGTCGGAGATCATGTCGCCCAGGGCCTGGTCCACGGCCTGCTTGAAGGCCGTCGAGCCCTTGGCGAAGGAGATGCCGTTGACCTCCGACTCCAGCAGCGGGCCCGCCGGCTTGACCGCCAGGCTGTTCTTCTGCGCCAGGAAGGCGCCCTGGAAGCGGGAGACGAGGGCGGCGTCGGCGCGGCCCCGGCCGACCTCGGTCAGGCCCAGGGTCGCGTTGTCGTAGGTCTTGATGTCGGCGTCCGGGATCGACTTCTTGGCGAACGCGGCCTGGGTCGTGCCCGCGGTCACCGCGACTTTCTTGCCCTTGAGGTCAGCCACGCCGCTGATGCCCGAACCGGCCGCCACGAAGATCGAGATGCCGTTCACCTCGTACGGACGGGAGAAGTCGACCTGCTTCTTCCGCTCGTCGGTGATGGTCTGGCCCGAGATCACCGCGTCGAACCTGCCCGCCTGAACCCCGGCGATGAAACTCTGGAAGTTCGACGGGACGAACTCGACCTTGGCGACCCCGAGCCGCTTTGCCAGCTCGTTGGCCACATCCACGTCATAGCCCGCGGGCTTGCCGTTCTCCAGGAAGTTCCACGGCGGGTTGGCCTGGGTCTGCGCCACCCGGATCACCCCCGCGGCTTTGACACGCTGGAGGAGATCGCCCTTGGCCTGGCCGGATCCGCATCCGGCGACTGCGATGACTAACACGACGAGGAGTGAGGAGCGGATCATGGCGCGATCCCTTCATACCTCTAGGGGGTACTTGCGTTCTGCCACGGTCTCTCCGACCCGGACACTTCGTCAAGTACCCCCGAGGGGTAATTTTCGGACAAACCGAAGTGTGCCATTTGTGTCGTGCCCCCACAGAAAGGCAGCATTCTCCCCCGACCGCGCGCCCGAGCGGCGTCCATGCTCATCGATCCGCCTGGCGCCGCCGGGCGGCCTGCGCGACTCGCTCACCCGGCAGCACCTCGGCGTTCAGCCGGCGACCACTTCGTAACCGATCTCTTCGACGGCGTTCCTGATTTCCGCGTCGTCGAGCGGGCCCTCCGAGGCGACGGTGACCTGCCCGGTCGCCAGCTCGACATCCACCGAGGAGACCCCGGCGATCTTGCCGATCTCGGTCTTCACCTTGCCGGCACAACCGCCACACGTCATTCCCGACACCTTGTACGTGTTCGTGCTCATTGCGGCATCCCCTTCCATCTATACCCCTACCAGGTATATTTCACAGGAGACCGTACGCCGCGACCACCTTCGAGAACAAGCCATACGGGTTAGGGGTATATGAGATCTATGTCACGTTGCAGCCAACATACCCCCCATAGGTATGGTCATCGCATGAGCAGGCTTAACAAGATCACCGTTGTCGGTGCTTCGCTGGCAGGGCTGCGGGCCGTGCAGACCCTGCGCCGGGAGGGCTTCGCGGGCGAGGTCACGCTGGTCGGCGCCGAGACGCATGTGCCGTACAACCGCCCGCCCCTGTCGAAGAGCGTGCTGCACGGCGACGACGACGTCACGCTCCCGGGCGCGGAAGAGCTCGACGACCAGTGGCTGCGCGGGCGAAAGGCCGTACACCTCGACACCCGGGCCCGGACGGTCACCCTCGACGACGGCACCGAGCTCGGCCACGACGGGCTCGTCATCGCCAGCGGCGCGCGCCCGCGGCGGCTCGACGGGGTGCACACCCTGCGCACCATCGACGACGCGCTGGCACTGCGCGCGAAGCTCGACTCGGGGCACGAGCACGTGCTGGTCATCGGTGGCGGGTTCATCGGCGGCGAGGTGGCCTCGACTGCACGGCAGCTCGGCCGGAAGGTCACCCTGATCGACTCCGCGCCGCACCCCATGCGCGCCGGGCTGGGCGAGGAGGCAGCGCGCTGGCTGGCCGCGCACCACGAGCGCAACGGCGTCGAGCTCATCACGAACGTCCGGGTCACCGCCGTGGACGGCGGCCGAGTCCGGCTCAGCGACGGCCGCACCGTCGCCGCGGACCTGGTCGTCGGCGGCATGGGCGTGCTGCCGAACACCGAATGGCTGGACGGCAGCGGCCTGGCCGTGGACGATGGCGTGCTGTGCGAGCCGACGCTGTTCGCGACCGGCTCGACGGACATCGTGGCCGCGGGGGATGTCGCACGCTGGCCGCACCCCCACTTCGGTGGGGAGCTGGTACGCATCGAGCACTGGTCCAACGCCAACGAGCAAGGCGCGGTCGCCGCCCGCAACCTGCTGGCCGGGGCGGAGAACGCTCAACCCTTCGTGGACGTGCCGAACTTCGCCACCCATGTGCATGGCGCCCGCATCCAGACCGCCGGACTGCCGCACCTCGCCGACTCGGCGAGCATCGCCACCGGCTCCCCCGAAGAAGATCGCTTCGCCGTGGCCTTCACGCGGGACGGCGTGCCGGTCGGCGCCGTCGCCGTCAACTCTCCCAAGGACCTGATCAAGCTCAAGCGGGCGATCACGGCACGCGAAATGCCTCCATCACCGTGATCGGGAAGCTGACGCCACGAAGACGGGCAGCGCCAGGAACATGCGTCCCGCCTGGGCGCGCGCCCTCTGATCGCTCGCCCACGCCGTTTCCTGTTCACGGGTGATGGCTCCGGCGGCGCGTGCTCCCTCCGCGATGCCGGTGAGCATGGGCAGCATGGCCGTGTCGGTGAAGACGCCCACGTGCGCCTCCACCTGGACGTCCTGGAAGCCCGCGTCGAGCAGCAGGTTGCGGTAGCGGCGGGCCGCACGGGGATTCGGGACCAGGTCGGCACGCGCGTGCACGATGGCCCGGGTGAGCACCGGGTCGTCGGAGTCGATGATGAAGGCGTCCCAGTCCTGCCCGACGAGCACGATACGCCCGCCCGGAGCGAGCACCCGCTTCGCCTCCTCCAGCGCCTTGGCCGCGTCGGCGAGCTCGTGAAAGACCTTGTCGGCTCGGTACCCGGCGACCTGCCCGTCGTCGAGCGGCAGGTCGAAAGCGTCGCCGATCCGGAAGTCCGCATGCGGCCGGCGATGGCGGGCCGCCGCGATCATCTCCTCGCTGACGTCCACGCCGATCGAGCTCATCCCGCGCTCCGCGAGCTCCTCGACCGCGCGGCCCGCGCCGCAGCCGACATCCACCACGGCCGCGCCGTCGGGGAGAGCGAGCAGATCGTACGAGCGCGCACGCAATACGACGGCCCCGGGCAACGCGTCAGCGACGTCGAGCAGCTTGATGAGTGATTCCATCGAGTTGTTGTCTTTGGACATGTGGGCCAGCATGCGACTTAATGTCGACATGAAGTCAAGTGCGACCATGAGCATCGGGGAAGTCGCGGAGCGGTTCGGCCTGGCGACGCATGTCCTGCGGCACTGGGAGGCGATGGGCCTGATCACGCCGACCCGTATCGAAGGAGCGCGCCGCCGCTACGGTCCTGACGACCTCTACCGGGTGGCCGTGATCCTGCGTGGCAAGGAAGCCGGGTTCAGCCTGGAAGAGATCCACGAGATGATGACCACTTCGGACGCGGCAGCACGGCGCGCCGTCCTGCTGCGCCGCCGGGAGGAGCTGGCCCGGCGCATCGCCGAGGCGCAGGCGTCGCTGGGGCTCATCGACTGCGCGCTGGACTGCGATCACGAGGACTTGGCCGGTTGTCCCCATTTCCGGTCCGCGGTCGAGGAGCGGGTCCCCGCGGCCGTCACGCCTTGAGGCCGGTACATGGCGCCCGAGGGGCCGACGTCTACTATGGCTAATGGTAGATCGAGCGCAACCGGGCGGATGTGGAGGAGAACCATGACGACCGGGGACATCAAGGATCGCAGCACGGCGGTTCTCGACGTGAGCGGGTTGCAGTGGGCCTCGGAGCAGAACGTGGTGCGTGCCGTCCTGAGCCGCCGCCCCGGAGTGATCGAGGTCGAGGTGAACCCGGTCGGGCAGACCGCCGTCGTGGTGTTCGACCCGAGGGCCACGTCCTTGGCCGAGCTGCGCCGCTGGGTGCAGGAATGCGGCTATCACTGCGCAGGGCAGTCCGTACCGTCGCACGTCTGCGATCCCCTGGCAGAACCCGACCCGCCGGGCGTCGCCGAAGCCGTCCGTGAGGCCCCTGCCGAGCATGGAGAGCACGCAGGCCCGTCGCCGCACGAGGCGATGGGGCACGGGGGCCATGGCGCCATGTCGATGGAGGCCATGGTCTCCGACATGCGCAACCGGTTCCTCGTGGCGGCCGTGCTGTCCGTCCCCATCCTGATCTGGTCGCCGATCGGGCGCGAGATGCTGGGGCTGGACGTGCCGGTGCCGTTCGGGCTGCGCGAGGACGTGTGGGCGCTGCTGCTCAGCCTGCCGGTGATCTTCTACTCCTCGTGGATCTTCTTCGACGGCGCCGTACGGGCGCTGCGGGCCCGCACGCTGGACATGATGGTGCTGGTCGCCGTGGCGATCGGGGCGGGCTGGCTGTACTCGCTGTACATCACGCTGACCGGCGGCGGCGAGGTGTTCTACGAGGCGGCGACCGTGCTGGCGGCGTTCGTCCTGCTGGGGCACTGGCTCGAGATGCGGGCCAGGGGCGGCGCCAACGACGCGATCCGCGCGCTGCTCGACCTGGCCCCGCCCAGGGCCGTGGTGATCCGCGACGGCGAGCAGGTGGAGATCCCCACCGCCGAGGTCGTGGCCGGGGACGTCCTGCTCATCCGTCCCGGCACGAAGATCGCCGTCGACGGCGAGGTCATGGAGGGCGAGAGCGAGGTCGACGAGTCGATGGTCACCGGCGAGAGCCTGCCGGTGCACAAGGCCCCCGGTTCGGCGGTGGTCGGCGCGACCATCAACAAGAACGGCACCCTGCGCGTACGGGCCACCAAGGTCGGCGCCGACACCGCCCTCGCCCAGATCGTCAAGCTCGTCCAGCAGGCCCAGAACTCCAAGGCTCCCGGGCAGCGCCTGGCCGACCGGGCGGCGTTCTGGCTCGTCCTCGTCGCGCTCATCGGCGGCGGGCTGACGCTGGTGGTGTGGCTGCTGGCGGGTGCGGCGGCAGGCACGGCGATGCTGTTCGCCATCACCGTCGTCGTGATCACCTGCCCCGACGCGCTGGGCCTGGCCACCCCCACCGCCATCATGGTGGGCACCGGTCTCGGCGCCAAGCGCGGCGTGCTGTTCAAGAACGCCATGGCACTGGAGGCCTCGGCCCGCATCCAGACCGTGGTCATGGACAAGACCGGCACCCTGACCAGGGGCGAACCGGAGGTCACCGATGTGATCGCCGACGGGATGGAGGAGGCCGAACTGCTGCGGCTGGCCGCCGCCGTCGAGCGCGAGTCCGAGCACCCGCTGGCCGAGGCCGTGGTCCGCCACGCGGACGCGCATGCTCCCGGGGTCCTGCGGGTCACCGGGTTCGAGAACGTCCCGGGTCATGGCGCCACGGCTCAGGTGGACGGACGCCGGGTCCTGGTGGGCAACACGAAGCTGATGCAGGCCGAAGGCGTCGAGCTGGGCCCGCTGGCCTCCCGGCGCGAGGAGCTGGCCGCGGGCGGGCGTACCGCGGTCGTCG
>NZ_JBSFTC010000151.1:0-26251 GCF_053590415.1 Nonomuraea sp. NPDC003201 | reverse complement strand
GAGCGGGCGGCCGAGCTCGGCGGGGAGTGCCAGGTCACCTGCCCGCCCGGCGGCGCGGCACCAGCCCCGCCACGAGCGCGGGGTCGGCCAGGACGCGCCGCTGGAGCGACTCGCCCACCCAGTCGGCCGGGTACGCGACCCGCCGCGGCCGCTCCCGGTGGCCCGACCAGGTGTGGCCGCCGGCCGCCGCGGGCTCGGCCCCGCCCTGGTCGAGCGGACCGAAGGAGCACGTGGCGCAGAGCCCCTGGAGGACCGAGCCGACCAGGCGCCGCAGCCGGCCGCCCTTGGCGACGCCGCGCCGCAGGTCGCGGTAGAGGCCGGGCGCCGAGCGCACGAGGGCGTCGAGGAAGCGCTCGTCGGCCGCGATCCCGGCCACGGCGGCGCGGGCGAGCGCCGCGTCGGCGGCCGTCGTGCCCGCCAGGGCGAGCCGGGCGTCCTCCAGCGACCCGGTCACCTCGTTCCAGGCGGCGAGCCAGCCGGCGGGCGCGGGGGTGTCGCCCGGGAGCGGGCGTAGGTCACGCAGGCGGCTGCGCAGACCACGCGGCAGCCGCCCGCCGCCCGTCCCGCGTGCGGAACGGGCATCCCCGCCTACGGCGCTGCGGGCCGGACGGGGGTCCTCGGCCGGGACGCTCCGGGCCGGGCGGGGGCCCTCGGCCGAGGCACCGCGGGCCGGATCCTCGCCCGGAGCACGGCGAGCCGAGCTCTCGGCCGGGGCGCGGTAGGCCGGGGCCTCGGCCGGGGCGCGGTGGGCCGGGGCCTCGGCGAGCAGGTCGAGCGCCCGCCGCTCCAGCCGGACGACCTCGGCGGCCGCCGCCGCGGCCCGCGGGTAGGCCAGGGATCGGACGAGCTCCCAGGCGAAGCCCGCGCTCCGGACGGTCACGGCCGGCAGCAAAGTCCAGTCCTGCTCGCTCACACGGCCACCCCTTCTCGCGCGGAATTACACCCGGCACGTCTTAACTCAAAATGCTTACAAGATCATCTTTGCTTGTCAATGAGACCGTCGATGAGAAATCAATGAGCGGGCCATGACAACCTGACCATCGAAACCTGTAAATCCCGCCATAAGACGCAGAGTCGTTTACTTCTGGTTTTCATCCCCTTATCCGCCCTGCACAGAGGCCAGATCCGGGCGCGACGTCCCGGATTCGGCCGCTCATTTCACGGTTTTCTTCCGTACGTTCGAGAAAACCGCCGTTACGCCGTTCCAGTGACGGGGGATGAAGAACTCGTGACGGATGGCGGGCGACGCGAAGGGCCGAATCTCTCGACACCGGCGTTCGTCGCCGGGCTCGTCGTCATCACCGCCATGGTGGCCGCGCTCGACGTCCTCTCGGGCACGGCGGTGCGGCTGTTCCCGCTGCTGATCTTCCTCCCGGCGATCGTGGCCGGGCTGGGCACCGTGCGCCAGACGGTCGTGGCGTCGCTGTGGGTGGTCCTGGCGGCGGCGGGGGTCACCACGTACCTGGGCGGCAAGCTGGACGACAACCTGCTGGCCGCCGGGTTCACGGCCGTGTTCGGCGCGCTGAGCGTCTTCGGCTGCGCCTACCGGGTGCGGCGCGAGGAGGAGGTGCACCGGCTGCGCTCGGCGGCGGCCGCCCTCCAGAAGCTGATCGTGCGCCCGCTCCCGCTGCGCACCGCCGACGTCGTCATCGACGGCCTCTACCAGCCGGTGGAGGAGGACACGATGGTGGGCGGCGACATGTACGAGGTTGCCGTCTCCCACCACGGCACCCGGGTGCTCATCGCCGACGTGCAGGGCAAGGGGCTGCCCGCCATCGGGACCGCGCTGGCCGTGCTGGGCTCGTTCAGGGAGGCCGCCTACCGGGAGGAGACGCTGGCCGGGGTCGTCGAGGCGATGGAGAACGCCGTGGCCAGGCAGAACACCTTCGCCGCCACCACCGGGGAGCCCGAGCGCCTGGTCACCGCCCTGGTGCTGGACATCAGCCGGCAGCTGGACGTCGAGGCGGTCAACTGCGGGCACATCGCCCCGTACATGATCCACCGCGGTGACGTGCGGCAGGTCAACCTCGGGGAGCCGGCCGTGCCGCTCGGCGTGGGCACGCTCGCCCCCGGGCCGCGCGGCGGCGCGCGGTTCGCGTTCCCGCCCGGCGCGGCGCTGGTGCTGTGCACCGACGGCGTCACCGAGGCCCGCGACCCCCGCGGCGCCTTCTACCCGCTGGAGGAGCGCCTGAAGGGCTGGGCCCCCGACCCTCCCGACCGGCTCGCCCAGGCGCTCGGCGAGGACCTCCGCGCGTTCACCAGGACCGCGCCGCGCGACGACATCGCGATCCTCACGCTACGCCGGTCCGAGTCCTGACCTGCCGGGAGCCGGCTCGCGCACCGTCATGAACCGGTCGCTCCACCCACGCGTACCTACACACATCGGACATGTCCATGGAGGTGTCGTGGAGCTCAGCCTCTTGCGGGCACAGGCTCACAGCCCGTCGTATTTTTCGTTGATGCGCGCCTCGTCAGGAGAGCGCGCGCCGGTTGACTTCTGCATCCCGTGCAACCCATATTTCCCGACCCCGGAGATCTTCGAGCATCTCGGGAGAAACCTGGAGACGATTCTCAAGTTCTATCCGAGCGACGCGGGCACGATCACCGCGGAGCTCTGCGCCACGCTCGGCCTCCACCCGAAGACGGTCGCCATGGGCAACGGGTCGACCGAGTTGATCACCTGGATCGATCACCTGCTGGTGCGCGAGAGCCTCGCGGTGCCCATCCCGACCTTCGGGCGCTGGACCGACCAGCCGCTGGAGACGGGCAAGCGGGTGGACATGTACCCGCTGCTGGAGAGCCGCAACTTCACCCTCGACGTGCAGGACTACGTCTCGTTCATCCGCATGCGCGGCTCCCGGGTCGCGGTGATCTGCAACCCGAACAACCCCGACGGCGGCTACCTGCCCAAGCACGAGGTCCTGCAGCTGCTGGACGAGCTCATCGACCTCGACCTGGTGATCGTGGACGAGTCGTTCGGCGACTTCGTGGACTGCGAGCCGGACGCCGGGCTGGCGGCGGAGGCGGCGGTCCGGCCGAACGTGATCGTGCTGCGCAGCCTGGGCAAGAACTTCGGCCTGCACGGCATCCGGTTCGGCTACATGGTCGCCAACCCGGCGCTGGCCGGGCGGGTGCGCGACGCGCTGCCCAAGTGGAACCTCAACTCGTTCGCCGAGGTCATCGTGTTCATGATGCGGCAGTTCATGGGCGAGTACCACAACAGCCTCAGGCTGGTGGGCGCGGACAGGCGGGCCATGTTCCAGCAGCTCAGCACCATGCCGGGGCTGTCGGTGTTCGCGTCGCAGGGCAACTTCCTGCTGATCAAGCTGCCGCCCGGCTACGACGGGGTGGGACTGCGCGACCACCTGCTCTCCGAGCACGGCGTGTACGTACGCGAGTGCGGCAACAAGCTGGGCACGACCAGCCAGTTCATCCGCCTGGTCGTGCGGCCGCAGGACGACGTGCGGCGGCTGCTCATCGGCATGACGCAGTTCCTGTACTCCGGCAGCCTGCACGAGATCCCCGTCATCGGGGTCCACCACCGGCACGTCAACCCGCTGTCGGCCTGAGATTCCGCCCGGGCCCCGGCAGCGCTCCGCCGGGGCCCGGGCGGGCCCCCGCTACTGCCGGTGGAGCCGGTAGCGCTTGGGCAGCTTGAACCCGCGCTCGGCCATGATCTGCCGCAGCCGGTCGGGGTAGTCGGTGATGATGCCGTCCACGCCGTCGTCGATGAGCTTGTTCAGCGTCGGCCCGTCGTCGATCGTCCACGGGATCACCTTGAGGCCGAGGGCGTGCGCCTGGTCGACCATGTCCTTGGTGACGTACGCCTGGTAGCCGGGGTCGGTCACCTTGCCGTTCTGCGGGAACCCGTGCACCGGCGAGAACGCGTCCGCCCCGAACGACTTGACCGCCTTGAGCGGGTCGCCGCCGAAGTCGTCGATGTCGATGCCGCCCAGCCAGGGCGAGGCGCCCGGCCGGCCGGTCTGCAGGAAGTCGCGGTTGGTGAGCGCGACGAGCGGCAGCCGCGGCTCCAGCTCCCGCATCCGCATCAGGGCGCCCCAGTCGAAGCTCTGGATCGTGACCTGCCGCAGCATCCCGGCCTGCCGGATCTCCTGCAGCGTCACCTGGACGAACTGCTCCCTGGGCGCCGTCTCGCTCGGCGCCCCGGCCTCCACCTTGGTCTCGACGTTGAGCTTCACGCCCCACGCCCGGTACCGGCGCACCAGGTCGAAGACCTCGCGCAGTATCGTCATCGGCGCCCCGGGCACCGCCCGCTGCCCCGGGAACTCCGCCAGCGTCTGCGACCCGCAGTCCATGGTCCTGACCTGCTGGAGGGTGAGCGTGTTGATGTACTTGCCGACGTACGGGAACTCGGGGTCCCCGGGCACGGCGGGCGCCGTGTCGCGGCACTTCCTGTCGCTGATCCGCCTGTCATGCGTGACGACGGCCTGGCCGTCCTCGGTGATCTGCACGTCGAGCTCCAGCGTGCCGACGCCGAGCTCCAGCGCGTTCGCGAACCCGGGCAGGGTGCTCTCCACCACGAGCCCGAGCCCGCCCCGGTGCGCCTGGAGGTCGAACGTACGCCGCCCGTCGGCGAGCGCCGCCTCGGGCGTGGCCGTCAGGGTCACAACTGCCGCCGCGAGGACCGCGAGCCATCTCTTCTTGTTCACACGCGACAAGATCTGGCATGACGGGGACGGCCGGGCGTACGCGAGATGAGCGCGGGACGAAGCCTTCGCGATCAGGCGCCCTGCCCACGGCGGGGGCCAAGCTGCCGACGCGTGGGTCCGAACAGCCTACACTGATCCGTATGCATACTCCCGATTGATCTGGCGTCGCACGCCCAATCCTCCGTTTCCTAGCTCGGGAGTGTTCCGCCAACATGATCATCGCCAGTGACATAGAGCTGCGCGCGGGCGCGCGGCTGCTTATCGAAAAAGCGTCGTTCCGGGTCAACCCGGGCGACAAGATCGGGCTTGTCGGGCGCAACGGCGCGGGCAAGACGACCCTCACCAAGGTGCTGGCGGGCGAGGGCCTGCCCGCCGCCGGCACCGTCACCACCAGCGGCAACGTCGGCTACCTCCCCCAGGACCCGCGCACCGGCGACCTGGAGGTGCTCGCCCGCGACCGCATCCTGTCGGCGCGCGGCCTCGACGAGGTCATGCGCAAGCTGCGCGAGGCCGAGCGCGGCATGTCCTCCGCCGACGACCGCACCCGTGAGAAGGCCGTCAGGAAGTACGGCAGGCTCGAGGACCAGATGCACGTGCTGGGCGGATACGCGGCCGAGTCGGAGGCCGCGTCCATCGCCTCCAGCCTCGGGCTGCCCGATCGCGTGCTGTCACAGCCGTTGCAAACGCTTTCCGGCGGTCAGCGCAGGCGCGTGGAATTGGCGCGAATTCTTTTCAGCGGGGCGGAAACTCTCCTTCTCGACGAGCCGACAAACCACCTAGATGCCGACTCAATCGGGTGGCTTCGTGATTTTTTGCGTTCGCATCAAGGCGGCTTGGTGATCATCAGCCACGACGTCGGTCTTCTTGAAGCGACGGTCAACAAGGTCCTGCACCTGGACGCCAACCGCTCGGTGATCGATCACTACAACGTCGGCTGGAAGGCCTACCTCGCCCAGCGCGAGACCGACGAGAAGCGCAGGAAGCGCGAGCGCGCCAACGCCGAGAAACAAGCAGGTGCGCTGCTCGCGCAGGCCGACAAGATGCGCGCCAAGGCCACCAAGGCCAAGGCCGCGCAGGACATGATGCGGCGTGCGCACCGGTTGCTGTCGGGCACCGAGGAAGAGCGCCAAAGCGACAAAGTGGCGCGGTTGCGCTTCCCCGAGCCGCAGCCGTGCGGGCGCACCCCGCTCACGGCCGAGGGGCTGTCCAAGTCGTACGGCTCGCTGGAGGTCTTCACCGACGTCAGCGTGGCCATCGACCGAGGTCACAGGGTCGTCATCCTCGGCCTGAACGGCGCCGGCAAGACCACGCTGCTGCGGATTCTCGGCAACATCGAGACTCCCGACACGGGCGAGATCCGGCCCGGCCACGGCCTCAAGGTCGGCTACTACGCCCAGGAGCACGAGACCCTCGACCCCGGCCGCACCCTGCTGGAGAACATGCAGTCGGCCGGGGGCCAGTTCACCGACACCGAGCTGCGCAAGGTGCTCGGCTCTTTCCTCTTCACGGGCGACGACGTCGACAAGCCCGCCGGGGTGCTGTCCGGCGGCGAGAAGACCCGGCTGGCGCTGGCGATCCTCGTGCTGTCGAGCGCCAATGTCCTCCTTCTCGACGAGCCCACGAACAACCTCGACCCGGTCAGTCGCGAGCAGGTTCTCAATGCTCTGAGGTCCTATTCAGGAGCAATCGTCCTAGTCACACATGACGAGGGTGCCGTTGACGCCCTGTCACCGGATAGGGTGATCTTGCTACCGGACGGAACTGAAGACGCATGGAGCGACGAATTTTCCGATCTTGTGGCACTTGCCTGATCTTAATTTGAGTGGGTACGGATCTTTTCCCGTGGAGTAGGTAGCCGATCCCGCTGAAATGACTGATCATGGCGGAGTAACGCTGCGGAAGTCCGGCACTACAGGAGGTACTCGTGGCCGAGACACTGAAGAAGGGCACCCGGGTCACCGGGGCCGACCGGGAAAAACTGGCCGGCGATCTCAAGAAGCGCTACGCCGCGGGCGAGAGCATTCGCGCCCTGGCCGCTTCGACCGGTCGGTCTTACGGGTTCATCCACCGCATCCTGAGCGAGTCCGGCGTGACTCTGCGCGGGCGCGGCGGGGCGACCCGAGGCAAGTCCAAGCGCTGACGGCCGCCTCGGAACGTGCGACCGCAGCCGCCCGTCCCTAGTCAGCCATACCGTCGCGCCCGGGCCAGAACGATGTTCTGTAGGCTCGGGCGCGACGGTCAGCACACTGGGCGCGCACTCCTTGCGCGACCAGGACTGGAGGGAGCGGGCGATGGCGGCAGCACAGGCGCGACAGCGCGGGGGGAATGCGGACGAGGTCTCCGTCACGGCGGAGCACGGAGTTCGTCTCGAGGTGGACGGTGAGATAGCGACGATCACGCTGGACCGGCCGGAAAAGCGGAACGCGCAGACGTTCGCGACATGGTCGGCGCTGGCTCGGATCGGCGAGAGCCTGCCCGAGCAGGTGCGCGTAGTCGTCGTGAAAGGTGAGGGACCGTCCTTCTCGGCAGGGATCGACCTGCGGATGTTCACACCTGAGGGGGTGCCCGGACAGGGCTCGTTCAGCTCGGCGGCCAAGAGCGACGACGCAACCTTCGAGCAGCGCATCAGCCAGGCACAGGCGGGGTTCCTGTGGCTGCGCCGCCCGGAGATCGTTTCCATCGCCGCAGTGCAGGGGTACGCGATCGGTGCGGGGTTCCAACTCGCGCTCTCCTGTGACCTGCGGATCGTGGCCGATGATGTTTCCTTCTGCATGAAAGAGCCCGCACTGGGCCTGGTGCCCGACCTGACGGGGACCAAGCCCCTGGTCGAGCTGGTGGGCCTGGCCAAGGCGATCGACATCTGCCTGACCGCCAGGACCGTGCACGCGGACGAGGCCATGCGCATCGGCCTCGCGGAGCAAGTGGTCGCTCGGGGCGACCTGGATCAAGCCGTACGAGACAAGGTCGCGCAGCTGCTGGCCGTCAACCGGGACGCGGCGATCGCGACGAAGCGACTCCTCCAGGGGGCGCAGGGCCGCTCCCTGGAGGAGCAGTGTGCGGCCGAGCGGATCGAACAGGCGGCCCGCATCAAGACCCTCTTCGCCTGACCCATCGGACGGCCGCTCGCCACCGCCGTGTCGCAGGGCGGATGCTCGCCACCGCCGCCCCATCCGGGCGTCCGAGGCGAACCCAGGACCGCCTCGCGTCCTCGTGCTCCCCGAAGGACGGACGTGGCGACGGCGGCGAGCGCCCTGGTCACGCGGGTGGGCGGTACGTTGGGAGGGGCGGCGGCGCCGGTGGGGTTTCGCGCTGAGCGGACGGGGGAATCGCCGGGCGCGCCGGCGGTGCTCTCTCCCGTGGAGAAGGAGGGATCCCCCGGATGGCGATGATGGGAGGGGGTTTCGGCCCCAATGTGATGGCGTCGCTGCGGCGCGACGGCTCGGTGACCAAGCAGCGGCTGCGGCCCGGCACCGTGCGGCGCATCGCGCGCTACGCCAGGCCGTACAGGACGCACATTGCCGCGTTCCTGCTGCTCGTCGTGGCAGGCGCGGTCATCGTGATCGCCAACCCGCTGCTGATGAAGGCGATCATCGACGACGGCATCCTGGCCAGGCGGCCGGGCGTCGTGGTCGGGCTGGCGGTGACGATCGGCGCGCTGGCGCTGGTGGACGCCGGGCTGACGCTGGTGCAGCGGTGGTTCTCGGCGCGCATCGGCGAAGGGCTGATCTACGACCTGCGCACCGAGGTGTTCGACCACGTGCAGCGCATGCCGGTGGCGTTCTTCATGCGGGCCCAGACGGGCGCGCTGGTCAGCAGGCTCAACACCGACGTGATCGGCGCGCAGCGGGCGCTGACGAGCACGCTGTCGTCCGTGGTGTCCAACGTGGTCAGCCTGGTCCTGGTGCTGGGCGCGATGCTGGCGCTGTCGTGGCAGGTGACGCTGGTCGCGCTGGTGCTGCTGCCGATCTTCATCGTGCCCGCCAAGTTCGTCGGGCGGCGCATGTCGGCGCTGACGCGCGAGCAGATGCAGCTCGACGCCGAGATGAGCTCCGTGACGACCGAGCGGTTCAACGTGGCGGGCGCCATGGTGGCCAAGCTCTACGGCCGCCCGGAGGACGACGCGGAGGTGTTCGGCCGCAGGGCGGCCCGGGTGCGCGACGTGGGCGTGACGGTCGGCATGTACGGCACCGTCTTCCGGGTCGCGCTCGGGCTCGTCGCCGCGCTGGCCACCGCCCTGGTGTACGGCATCGGCGGCGTCCTGTCCGTGTCCGGCGTCTTCGAGCTGGGCACGCTGGTGGCCCTGACCGCCCTGCTGATGCGCCTGTACGGCCCCCTCACGTCCCTGTCGAACGTGCACGTCGACGTGATGACCGCGCTCGTGAGCTTCGACCGCGTCTTCGAGATCCTCGACCTCAAGCCCATGGTGGCCGAGCGGCCCGGCGCCGAGCCGATCCCCGGCGGGCCGGTCACGATCGAGTTCGACGACGTGCGCTTCCGCTACCCGGCCGCCGAGGAGGTCTCGCTGGCCTCGCTGGAGTCGGTCGCCAGGCAGGACAGCGGCCCGTCGTACCCCGTGCTCAAGGGCATCTCGTTCACGGCCGCGCCGGGCCGGCTGGTCGCCCTGGTCGGCCACTCGGGCGCGGGCAAGACGACCATCACGTCACTGGTGTCCCGCCTGTACGACGTCAACGAGGGCGCGGTCCGCATCAACGGGCTCGACGTGCGCGAGGCCACCCTCGACTCCCTGCGCGACACCGTCGGAGTGGTCATGCAGGACGCTCATCTCTTCCATGACACGATCGGGGCCAACCTCCGCTATGCCAGGCCGGAGGCGAGCGACGAGGAGATCTGGGAGGCTCTCAGGGCCGCGCAGATCGGCGACCTCGTGGAGGGCCTGCCCGAGCAGCTCGACACCGTCGTGGGCGACCGCGGCTACCGGCTGTCGGGCGGCGAGAAGCAGCGCCTCGCGCTGGCCCGGCTGCTGCTCAAGGCGCCGCGCGTGGTCGTGCTCGACGAGGCCACCGCCCACCTCGACTCGGAGTCCGAGGCGGCCGTGCAGGTGGCGCTGAAGACCGCGCTGGAGGGCCGCACCTCGCTGGTGATCGCGCACCGGCTCTCGACGATCAGGGAGGCCGACGAGATCCTGGTGATCCACGAGGGCCGCATCGCCGAGCGGGGCCGCCACGAGGAGCTGCTGGAGCGCGGCGGGCTCTACGCCGAGCTCTACCGCACCCAGTTCACCTCTTCAGGTAGCCCAGGCGGTTGAGCTCCTCCCTGGCCACCTTCTCCACCAGCTCCAGATCGGGTCCCCGGAGCTTGGCGCGCCAGGCGCCGACCCTGGGGACGCCGGTGTCGTACAGGACGACCTTGGACACCCGCGTCTCCAGGAACTCCGCGAGCGTGGCGACCGACGGCGCCGGCTTGTGCACCAGGTCCTCGTAGCGCAGCGTCAGGAGCTGCTCCTCGGGCAGCGTCCTGCGCAGCTCGGCGCTCATGCGCACGGCGCTGCGCCAGCGCAGGGCACTCTTGCCCGCCGCCGGCATGCCCTTCCAGCGTTCGAGGTGCTCGTCCTTGTTGACGCCCAGGAACGGATTGGGGAACTCGGTCTGCTCCGTCAGCATGGCCGGCTTGAACCAGGCCAGGCAGGCGGGGTCGTCGAGCATGCCGGCCACCACGTCCCTGCCGTCGCGGATGAGCTGCACGAACCGCGCGTCGGGAAACGCCTGGAGCAGCACCGGGGCGCTGTAGAGCAGGTCGGGGCTGCCGTCGCCGAACCTGGTGATGTCGCCGGCCGAGACGCAGGGACCGGTCCCTGTGACGCCGCCCGCCTCGCGGCACGACACGGCGCACTGGCCGCACGACCGGGGCAGCACCTGCCACGACTCGGCGAGCGCGTCGCGCATGACGCGCACGGCGCCGGAGGTCTGGCCGATGGACGGCTTGCGGGCGAAGGCGTACACCACGTGCGCCACACTCGCGCGGCCCATGGTCACATGGAAGCCGGGGGATCGTTTCAGGGCGCGGGCCAGCAGGTCCGTACCGGAATGCGGCGCTCCGATCAGGAAGACCGGCCGGCGGACCTTGATGCCGTTGACCACGAGGATGTGGGGCGGAAGTCGCATACGAGAGGTAAGTGTGACACCGTTTGCCACGTGTACGAGCCAAAGGAGGAGTTGATCCATGCGACCCGGTGACACCGTCGCCGTCGTCTCACCGTCAGGGCCGCCCAGCGCGGTGCTGCTGAGGCGTGGCGTGGAGCGACTGGAGGGCCTCGGGCTGAAGGTGGTGGTGGGCGCGCGCGCGCTCGACCGTCAGCCGCTCGACTATCTGGCGGGCGACGACGCCGCCCGGGCCGCCGACCTGCAGTCCGCCTGGTGCGACCCGGCCGTCTCGGCGGTGTTCTGCTGCCGCGGCGGGTACGGCGCCGCCCGGCTCCTCGACCTGCTCGACTGGGACGCCATGCGGGCCGCCGGCCCCAAGGTCCTGCTGGGGTCGAGCGACATCACGGCGCTGCACAACGCGTTCGCCGTCGAGCTGGGCGTGCCGACGCTGCACGGGCCGATGGCGGCCTGCGACGTGCTGGCCGCCGAGGAGGGGCCCGAGCCGCGCACGTGGGAGAGCCTGCGGGCGGCGCTGTTCGGGACCCCCCAGACCGTCCGGGGCGAGCGGGCGCTGGTGCCGGGGCGGGCCGAGGGTGTGCTCGCCGGGGGGAACCTGTCGTTGCTGGCCTCGATGTGCGGGACCCGGTGGCAGCCGTCGTTCGCGGGCAGGATCGCGTTCCTGGAGGACATCGGGGAGGAGCCGTACCGGATCGACCGCATGCTCACCCAGCTCCTGCAGGCGGGGGCGTTCGACGGGGTGCGCGGGATCGCGCTCGGCTCGTGGGTCGACTGCGGTGACCCGTACGCGGTGCTCGAGGACCGGCTCGGGAGGCTCGGAGTGCCCGTCCTGGCGGGGCTTCCGGTGGGGCACGGGTCACCCCAGATGAGCGTGTGGCTGGGGAGACTTGGGGTTATCGATACCGAATCGTGCTCGCTAGCGGGCATGGTCAGTGATGAGGGGCAGGCAAGGTAGGAGGGACGAATCCGACAGAAAGGGACACGGCGCGTGAGCTTGTTCAAGCGTGACCGCCGGCCCTCGCGCCGGCCGGTCGAGGATGTCGACCTGGACTCGCTGCTCTCGCTCGTCGCGGAATCCCTCGGATACTCCTTCGAGTTCGCCAAGGACGGCGGCTCCGTGACGCTCAGAGGCGACATGGAGCTGGTCGTCAGGCTCACCGGGCTGCGCCGCGAGGCGGGCCGCCGGGCCAGGGAGGACTGGCCCATGCTGGTCTCCGAGCACCTCGCGCACGCCGTGGCCACCGCGGGCGAGCGGCTGGACGTGTGCGACCTGGAGCAGGCCCGCCCGCTGCTGCGCACTCGCGTGGACGCCGTGGACGCGGTGCCCGACCTGACCCGCGTGGTGGGCCGCCACCTCAACGCCGACCTGGTGGAGCTGCTCTTCGCGGGCTCCCGGCCGGTGCGGCCCGAGCAGGCCGGATGCTGGCCCGTGGCCGCCGGGAAGGCGCTCGACCTGGCCGTCTCCAACGTCCGCCGCGAGGAGCGGCTGGAGGTGGAGACGATCCTGCTGTCCGGCACGCCGGTGACGCGGCTGACCGCCATGACCCCGGCGGCCGCCACGCACCTGCGGTGGCTGGGCGACTACCTCCCCGTGCCCTCCGACGGGGTGCTCGTGGTGCTGCCCGATCCGTACACGCTGCTCGTGCACCCGGTGGACGGGATCGGCGTGGTACGCGCCATCGAGCGGCTGCGGGTGCACGCGGCGCGCACGGACGGGCTGAGCTCGCAGGTCTACTGGTGGCACGAGGAGCGGCTGACCCTCATCAGGGCCGACATCGTCACCCAGGAGGGACAGACCAGGCTCGTGGTGGCGCCGCCGCCGGAGTTCGCCCGCGTCCTGGCCCGCCTGGCCGTCTGAAGGGCCTGAGGCGGGCTCCAGGAGCGCGGAACGGTCAGGCCCTGCTCACGTAGTCGCGCAGGTGGATCGCGGTGAGCGAGGTGCCGTCGGCGACCAGCTCGCCGGGGGTACCAGAGAAGACGACCTGGCCGCCGTCGTGACCGGCCCCCGGGCCGATGTCGATGATCCAGTCGGCGTGCGCCATGACGGCCTGGTGGTGCTCGATCACGATGACCGTGTTGCCGTCCTCCACCAGGCGGTCGAGCAGGGCCAGGAGCTGGTCCACGTCCGCCAGGTGCAGCCCCGTGGTGGGCTCGTCCAGCACGTACGTGGTGCCGCTCTTGGCCATGTTGATGGCCAGCTTGAGCCGCTGCCGCTCGCCGCCCGACAGTGTGGTGAGAGGCTGGCCCAGGCCCACGTAGCCGAGCCCGACGGCCACCAGGCGGTCGAGGATCGTGCGGGCCTGCCGCTCGGTCAGGAAGTCGCGGGCCTCGGCCACCGGCATGTCGAGCACCTCGCCGATGTTCTTGCCGCGCAGCGTGTACGTCAGCACCTCCGGCGTGAACCGCCGGCCCTCGCACTCCTCGCACACCGACGCCACGCCGGCCATCATGGCCAGGTCGGTGTAGATCAGGCCGATGCCCTTGCAGGCCGGGCAGGCGCCCTCGGAGTTGGCGCTGAACAGGCCGGGCTTGACGCCGTTGGCCTTGGCGAACGCGGCCCGGATCGGGTCGAGCAGGCCGGTGTAGGTGGCCGGGTTGCTCCGGCGCGAGCCGCGGATCGGCGACTGGTCGGCCACCACCACACCCTCGCGCCCGGCGATGTACCCGTGGATGAGGGAGCTCTTGCCCGACCCGGCCACGCCGGTGACCACGGTCAGCACGCCGAGCGGGACCTCCACGCTCACGTCCTTGAGGTTGTGCAGCGTGGCGCCCGTGATCGACAGGTGGCCGGCCGGCTTGCGGACGTCGTCGCGCAGGCGCACCCGGTGGTCGAGGTAGCGGCCGGTCAGCGTGCCCGAGGCGCGCAGCCCGTCGAGGTCGCCGTCGTAGCACAGGCTCCCGCCCGCCGTGCCCGCGCCGGGGCCGAGGTCCACCACGTGGTCGGCGATGGCGATCGTCTCCGGCTTGTGCTCGACGACGAGCACCGTGTTGCCCTTGTCGCGCAGCTGGAGCAGCAGGTTGTTCATGCGCTGGATGTCGTGCGGGTGCAGCCCGGCCGTGGGCTCGTCGAAGACGTACGTGACGTCGGTCAGGCTGGAGTTGAGGTGGCGCACCATCTTGACCCGCTGCGCCTCGCCGCCGGACAGCGTGGACGACTCGCGGTCGAGGCTCAGGTAGCCCAGGCCGATCTCGACGAGGGACTCGAGCGTCGAGCGGAGCCCGTCCAGCACCGGACCGACGGCGGGGTTGCCGATGCCGCGGACGAAGTCGGCCAGGTCGTTGATCTGCATGGCCGCGCACTCGGCGATGTTGCGGCCGGCGATCCGGGCGGACCGGGCGGCCTCGTTCAGCCGGGAGCCATCGCAGGACGGGCAGAGGGTGAGCTTGAGCGCCCGGTCGGCGAACGCCCGCGCCGAGGGCTGCATCGACTCCCGGTCCTTGCCCAGCAGGGTCCGCCTGACCTTGCCGGCCAGGCCCTCGTAGGTGAAGTTGTTGGTGCCGTACTTGAGCTTGGTGGGGGGCTTGTGCAGGAAGTCCTCCCACTGCTCGGGTGTGAAGTCCTTCAGCTTGACGGCCGGGTCGAACAGCCCGGACCCCGCGATGACCTGCCACTGCCAGCTGTCCACCGGGTATCCCGGGACCTTGATCGCCCCGTCGTTGAGCGACAGCTCGCGGTCGACCAGGGCGTCGACGTCGATGGTGGACGCCTTGCCCAGCCCCTCGCACTCGGGGCACATGCCCTCGGCCAGGTTGAAGCTGAAGGCGCCGGCCCCGCCGACGTGGGGCTCGCCGATGCGGCTGAACATGATCCGCAGCATCGTGTGGGCGTCGGTGGCCGTGCCCACGGTGGAGCGGGCGTTGGCGCCCATGCGCTCCTGGTCCACGATGATGGCCGCGCTCAGGTTGTGCAGCGCGTCCACGTCGGGGCGGGCCAGGCTCGGCATGAACGACTGGATGAACGACGTGTACGTCTCGTCGATCAGCCGGCGCGACTCCGCGGCGATCGTGTCGAAGACGAGCGACGACTTGCCGGAGCCGGACACCCCGGTGAAGACGGTGAGGCGGCGCTTGGGGAGGTCGAGGGAGACACCTTTGAGGTTGTTCTCCCGCGCGCCGCGGACCTGGATGAGGTCGTGGCTGTCGGCGGCGGTGTGATCGCGGTGAACGGCGCTGGCCTGGCTGGAAACCACGGAACCCTTCCATCTTGGGATTTGTTGCCATAGGGGAAAGCCGGGACAGCGTACAGCGCCGCCCCGACATTTCCGGGCTCCGTACAGCGTACCGTACGTCATACGGTACGGTTATGACTCCTTCAGCCACGCTCCGATCAGGGCGAGGTTGTGGATGGCGGCCAGGCCGTACTGGGCGGCGCCGTTGGTGCTGACGAAGGCCGCCTCGTGCACCGGCGACAGCACGTGCGGCCCGTCCACCAGGTTCAGGCGCCAGTCCTTCTCCCGCTGCATCGGGTTGCTGTTGAGCTGGTCCCCCTCGTCCAGGGAGAACTTGCGCCACGCCCAGGCGGCCAGGCCGGCGTCGCCGGTGCGGGCGGCCGCGTACGCGGTGAGCCTGCTGTGCGCCTGGATCAGCGAGATCCCGCTCAGCCGCTCCCCCACCTCCGCCTCCTGCTGCTCGGGCGGCGCCAGGTAGAGGCGGCAGTACTGCAGCCACGCCTGCTCGAACCCGGGCACGTCCAGGCCGAGCCCGATCAGCTCGGCGCACATCTCCGGCAGCCCGAACAGCGACGACAGGTGCGAGACGGAGATCTTGTCCCGGGAGGTGTCGAACCGCCCGGTCGCCAGGTCCAGCCGGGCCTCGCCGGTCAGGAAGCCGTTCGGCAGCGCGCCGATGTCGGCCATCGTGCCCAGCAACCGGTCTCTGGCCCGCTCGTCGCCGTAGCGCTCCCACCGGGTCAGCCACGCGGCCGCGAGGGATCCCCAGTCGGTGCCGAGGCCGACCGACAGCGCCGACGGGTCCGGCGTGTAGACGTCCTCGCGCACCTTGCGCTGGGGGTCGATGACGGTGAACGTCTCCTCGGGGACGCTCAGCTCGTCCATCAGGTCGCCCGTGCGCTCGTCGGCGGTCAGGTAGTAGTAGAAGCGGCGGTAGGCGGCGTTGGAGATGCGCAGCTGCTTGCAGCTGCACCCCCAGTGCTGCACGTTGTGCCTGCTGCCCAGGCCCTTCCAGCGGCCCGCGTGGTAGACGTCGACCTCGCCGGTGTGGCGGGTCATCGACTCGGCGAAGCGGAAGACGTCCGGCCGGCCGGTGCGCAGATACTGCAGCCACAGCCACAGGTCGGGCGAGAGCTCGGAGTTGTCCCAGGCGTAGCCGCCCACGTCGTAGCGCCAGGTGTGGCGGTCCGGGTCGTAGGTGTGCATGACGTCGCCGTAGTCCCAGAACCCGTACCACCTGCGCTGCTCGCGCTCGCGCACGTACAGGTCGAACAGGAAGTCCAGCCGGTCCTCGATCTCGGCGTGGGCCGGCGTCGAGCGGTCGGGCAGCTCCCAGACGCCGAAGACGCCCGCCTCGCGCATCCGCTCGGGGGACACGGCCAGCAGCCCCGGCTGGTTCATCGCGGTCGCGTGCCGGACCAGGTCCTGCGCGGACGGCGTCGCCTCGTAGGCGCGCAGGGTCAGCTCGTGCGTGCGCGCCACGCCGTGGGCGTCGCCGAAGCCGGGCTCGTAGTCCTCGTAGGTGACCTCCAGGCCCTCGAGCTGCTCGGCGAAGGTGTCCTGGCCCATGCCGTCGTGGTAGAAGCGCAGGTCCATGGCGGGCGCGGACGGCGACCACAGCCAGGCGGTCACGGTGGCCAGGTCGGTGGCCGCGTTCCTGACGTCGAGGCGGGTGGGGTGCAGGCGCCAGAAGTCGCGCAGCCCGAAGCCGAGGCCGCCGCCGGCGCCGCCGACGTAGCCGTAGCCGGCCGAGCGGGTGCCGGAGGGGATCGTCACCCAGGAGTGGCCCTCGGCGGTGCGCTTGCGCAGCGTGAAGCCGTCGGCGGAGCCCTGGTCGAGGGTGTAGTCGTTCCAGGTGGGGATGAGGTGCAACCGGTTGGCGACCTCGGGGGCGATCTCGCCGACCGGCCGGCCCTCGACCTGCGCCCGCCGTACGGACTCGCCGGGGTCGCGGCGCAGGCCGGTCAGCCCGCGCACGGCCTCGGTGAGGAAGCCGCCGCTGCCGGCCAGGCGCACGTGCCGGTCGTGCGGCTCGTCCCGCATGACCACGTCGGCGCTCAGCCCGAGCCCGGCCAGGAAGTCGTGCTCGGGGTCGCCGTCCCAGACGAACGTGTGCATGATCCGCACCTGCTCGGCGCCCGCGTGGAAGTACAGGCGCACGGTGAACGGCAGCCAGTCGCCGTGCCGGCCCTCCAGCCGGACGACCGCGCGCACGGGCCCGTCCTGCTCGACCGTGACCGTCTCGACCTGCCCCGTGGCCCGCGAACGGGCCACCGCACCGCCGTCGTCGGGCGTGGGCTCGCTCTGGCGGAGGCTGACCAGGCGCACGTCCCTGGCGATCTCGCGGCTCCCGCGCGAGATCGAGCGGGCCAGCGTGCCGCCGGACTCCTCGATCGTCCAGGTGACCACGCCGGTGCTCACGGTCAGCACACCGTCCCTGCGGGCCACGGTGACGGGGGTGGTCGCCGCGGCGGGCTCGCGGCCGGCCTCGATCCGGTACGACAGCGCCGCGGGCCGCGCGCCGATCGCGTGGGCCGACCACTTGACCGAGCCGTCGGGCCAGGTGGCGGTCACCCAGCTCTGCACGGGCACCTCGCGGCCCTCCGGGTCGGCCAGCGCGAACGGCGCATCCCGCTCGACCGCGCCGCGCGGCCACGGAACCCCCCAGGTCACCCCCTGTTCCCCCGGTCGGTCCAGCCAGCGAAGTGCCGTCATCGGATCTCCTTCAGTCGTTCGGCGACGATCGCGGCCACCTCGTCGGCGCCGCGGAAGCTGAAGTGGGTGTCGTCGGCCACCCCGTCGGGGTAGAGCGGGTGCTCCCCCGGCTTGAAATGCGTGAACAGGCTCCTGGAGCCGTCGGGGCCGAGCCGTTCGTACAGCTCGGTGGTGGCGGCGGTCAGGTCGATCAGCGGCACGTCCCCGGCGGCGGCCAGCGCCCGCACCCGGTCGGGGTAGTCGCCGTGCGTGGGCACCAGCCGGTCCCCGTCGAACCGGCGCCGCTGCACCGGCGTGCACAGCACCGCCGAGGCCCCCGCCCCGCGCGCCTCCTCGACGAAGGCGCGCAGGTTGTCCTGGTACGGGATCGCGGGATCCTTCTGGTCGTTGTGCCCGAACTGGATCACGACCACGTCTCCGGGCACGACCTCGCGCAGCAGCGCCGCCCACAGCCCTTCGGCCCGGTGACCGGCCGTGGTGGCGCCGCCCTTGGCGAAGTTGCGCACGGGCTCGCCCGCGTACGCGCCGAGCTGCGCCCCCCACCCGGACATGGGCGCCTCCCAGGCCGGGCACGAGGCGACCGTCGAGTCACCGGCCAGGAGGATGGCGCGGCTCACTCCTTGACGCCCCCGATCAGGACGCCCTTCGCGAAGTGCTTCTGCAGGAACGGGTAGAAGAGCAGGATCGGCAGCGTCGCGATCACCACGACCGCGAACTTCAGGCCCTGCTCCGGCGGCACGAACGTCCTGTCCATGTTCGCCAGCGCGTCGGCCTGGTCGGCGCTGGTCAGCTGGCGCACCAGGATCTGCAGCGTCCATTTGCTGGGGTCGCTGATGTACAGCAGCGGCGACATGTAGTCGTTCCAGATGCTCACCGCGTAGAACAGCGCGAAGGTCGCGATGATCGGCTTCGACAGCGGCAGAACGATCTTGAAGAAGACGCCCATCTCGTTGCAGCCGTCGATGCGCGCCGCCTCCTCCAGCGCCTGCGGCAGCTCCTGGAAGAAGCTCTTCACGATGATCAGATAGAACGGGTTGATCGCCAGCGGCAGGATCAGCGCCCAGTAGCTGTCCAGCAGCCCCATGTCGCGCACCACCAGGTAGGTGGGGATCATGCCGCCGGAGAAGACCAGCGTGAAGATCACCAGGTTGAGCACCAGCGTCCGGCCCGGCAGGTACCGCTTGGCCAGCGGATACGCCATGGTGAACGTCAGCACCAGCTGCACCACCGTGCCGACGGCCGTCACGACGATGGTCGTGAGCAGGGCGCGGACGAAGGTGGGGGTGGAGAAGATGAACGTGTACGTGTCCGTGATGAACTTCTCCGGCCACAGGAAGAACGGCCGCGCGGAGATCTCCGACTCGCTCGCGAAGGACCCCGCCAGCACGTACAGCAGCGGCAGCACCGTGACCAGCGCCAGGCCGACGAGCACGGCGACGTTGATCACGTCGAACACCCGGCTCGCCACGGTGCTGTACTCGGTGTTCAGCTTCTTGTGCTTCATGCTGTTCATGTCCAGGGCCCCCTAGAGCAGTCCACGCTGGCCGAGGCGCTTGGCCAGCCAGTTGGAGCCGAAGATCAGGATGCAGCCGACGACGCCCTTGAACAGGCCGACGGCGGTGGAGTAGCTGATGGCGCCCTGGGTGATACCGGTGTAGTAGACGTAGGTGTCGAACACGTCCGCCACAGAGCGGTTCAGCGAGGTGGTCATGAGCCAGATCTGCTCGAAGCCCGTGTCGAGCAGGTTGCCCGAGGTGAGGATGGCCATGACGACGATCGTCGGGCGGATCGCGGGCAGCGTGACGTGCCAGAGCTGGCGGAAGCGGCTGGCGCCGTCCATGCGTGCCGCCTCGTACAACTGCGGGTCCACACCGGCCAGCGCGGCCAGGTAGATGATCGTGCCCCAGCCGGTCAGCTTCCACATCTGCTGCAGGATGATCAGCGGCCGGAACCACTCCTCCTGCGCCACATAGTCGATCTTCGCGGTGTCGCCGAGTATGTCGCGGATCCATCCGGAGAGCACCCCGTAATCCGCGGAGAACAGCAGATATGTCAGGGACGCGACGATCGTCCAGGACAGGAAGTGCGGGATGTACATCACCGACTGGACCCAACGCTTGAGCACGTTGATCCGCAGCTCGTTCAGCAGCAGCGCCACGATGATCGGCGCGGGGAAGATGAAGACCACGGTCAGGAGCGCCAGGAGCAGCGTGTTGAACATCAGCCGGCCGAAGTCCGGCCCGGTGAACAGATCCTGGAAGTGCTGGAAGCCCACCCAGGGGCTGCCGGAGTAGCCGAGGAACGGCAGGAAGTCCTGGAAGGCGATGGTGATGCCGTACATCGGCAGGTACTTGAAGAGCGCGAAGTAGACGACGCCCGGAAGGAGCATCAGGTAGAGCCAGCGATAGCGCGCCAGGGCGGCGCCCAATCCCGGCCTCCGGCGTCGGCCGGGCTTGCTCGCCGCCCTCGCGGGAGGCGGCGCCAGGTCGGTGGCCACAGCGGCCTCCTTTCATGTGAGGGGCCCGGGCACGGCGGCCCGGGCCCCTCAGGCGGATCAGTTGGTGCCGAGCTTGGAGACCAGGTCGTTGATCTCGGTGGCGACCTGCGTGCCGCCGGCGTCGTACCAGCGCTTGATCTCGCCCTTCAGCTGCTCCTCGGTCATCTCACCGGAGAGGTACTTGATCCGGGCGTCGGGGATGATGTCGTCGAGCTGTGCGCCCTTGGCGACCTTCGTGGGTGAGACCACGGGCAGCGCCGGGTTGAACACGGCCGTCTTGAGGTCCTCGTTCATCAGGTCGAGGCCCAGCTTGATCATGTCCTTGTACGCCTGGCCGGACGGGGTGCGCGCGTAGGCGAGGCCGCCGTACGTCGTGTCGCCCTGGAAGCCGAGCTGGGTGAAGGCCTGGTCGACGTTGTCCTGGACGACCCTGACCGCGGGGTCGGTCTCGTTGATCAGCGCGGCGGTGTCGCCCTCGGCCTTGAAGTTGCGCCCCTCGATGCCGTTCTGGACCAGGACCTGGCCCTCCTTCGACCCCAGCTTGTCCAGGATCTTCAGCACGTTGTCGAGGTCCTGCTCGGTCCGCACGCTCTGCTTGGAGATCGCGATGGCGTCGTTGTAGCCGGTGAACGGCAGGGAGAACTTCTTGCCGTCGGCGCGCTTGAGGTTGCCGACCATGGCGACCCTGTCACCGTAGTTCTTGTCGCCGCCGTCCCTGAACTTGTCGAGCAGCGCCCTGGAGCGGACGTTCACGTCGATGATCATGCCGCCCTTCCCCTGGAAGAACGGATCGTCCCACTTGGCCGTGTCATAGCTGGCGAAGTCCGGGTTGACCAGGCCCTCGTCGATCATCTTCTTCAGGAACTTGTTGGCCTCGAGGAACTCGGGGGTGTCGAAGCCGGGGACCAGCTTGCCGTCGCGCTCGCCCCACTCGTTCGGGGCGCCGAACCAGGTCTCGAGCGTGTCATAGGGGCTGGAGCTGGCGTACTTGCCCGGCCACTTCGGGATGATCAGGCCGTAGGTGTCCTTCTTGCCGTTGCCGTCGGGGTCCTTCTCGGTGAACGCCTTGGCGATGGTGTAGAGGTCGTCGACGGTCTCGGGCAGCTTCAGGTCGAGCTTCTCCAGCCAGTCCTTGCGGATCATGACCGCCGAACGCAGCATGGGCCGCATCCGGGGGATCGAGTAGGACTTGCCGTTGATGGAGGCGTTCAGCACGCGGCGCGCGTCCGTCGGCTTCAGGTTCGGGTACTTGTCCAGCTTGCCGGTCAAGTCCCAGAACGCCCCGGCCTGTGCGGCCTTGACGAACGCCGGACCGTGCGGGTCCACGACGATGAGCTGCGGCACGTTGCCCGAAGCCAGCGTGACGTTGACCTTGTCGGCGTACTCGGCGTTGGGCACCCAGTTGATCTTGAGCTTCTTGCCGAGGAACTTCTCCACCGCCTGCTGCATCTCGCCCTTGGGGTCGGGCGCGGCGCCGAACAGCTTGGTCATGATGGTCAGCGTGTTCGGATCGCCGGCGGGCGCGTCACCGCCTGAGCATGCCGTGGCGGTGAGTGCAGCCGTGAGCGTTAACACACCGGCCAGAAGCCGGCGACGACGGGATGCGCTCATGAGTTCCCTTTCGAATGCAGATGCGCCTCGTTCTCCGCGAAGAAGCGCTGGCAGAGCCACGTGTTGAGATAGATCCAGGCGCCGAAGCTGATCACCGGGGCGAGGATGGGCGCCGCCGAGGTCGCGTAGGCGATGGCTGATAGCGCTAGCAGCAACAGCACGGACGAGGCCGGGCGCAGGAGCGCTAGCTGCGCCGCCTTGGGCCAGTAGGCCCGTAGCGGCAGATCGTAGTGCGCGTACAGCGGTCCCACGTACGCCCCCACACCGGCGAGTGCGATGAGCGCCACGAAGGTCGCGATCCGCAACGCTCCCATGCTGGGCCCGAGAGCGGAGAGGTAGAGATAGTTGCCGACCAGGACGGTGGCCAGCGCCGCCACGGGCAGGACCAGCAGCGAGGCCCGGACGAACTCCCGTCGGTAGACGGTCCAGAATTCGGCCCAGCCATGAAACGATTCATTACGAGTCCGCCGCCGAGCCAGCGTGTACGCGGCGACAGTGGCGGGCCCGAGCCCGCCGATCACGCCTCCAGCGAGCGTGAAGACGATCCACATCAGGTTGAGCTGGACCGCCCAGATGAGCTCTGAGCAGGCAGCTTGAAGCCTGATAGACATGGCGGGATGGTTCATCCGGCACCACCTCTCGTGGCATGTGCACGGATTCGGGGGTGGGGTTGTTGCACCGCGATTCCTGCCCCGTTACAAGCCAGTGAACGGCGGTTGGTGCGAAATTAGTGTTGAATCGACTCAAAGTCAATGACGAGATACCCGGAGATTTGCGTACTCTCCGATCAGCGGGGCCATCTGCCGGAACCCGACCTTGCCTCCGGCCAGGGCGGGACCGCCGATCGAGCCGTCGTCGGACCAGCGGAACGAGACCAAATCGTTGACCGAGAACGTGACCGTCCCGGCCTTGACCTCGAGGCGCATCGCGTACGGGCCCTCGGCGTCCAGCACCGCGGGCAGCGGGTCGGGACCCTGCGCGACCAGGTGGAACCCGTGGCTCTTGCGCAGGTTGCAGGTGTGCAGGGCGCGTTCGGAGGCCCACATCCGGCGGAAATAGGAGACGTGGTAGGCGTCGATGTCGCCGTGGTGGTACTGGTCGTACGGGCCGGTGCGGGTGGCCAGGCCCGGGTCGAACAGGTCCGCGCCGTTCCTGCCGCGGGCATGGAAGAACATGATGGCCAGGCCGGGTTCGCGGACGGGCCAGAAGTCCCATTCGATCCGCACGTCGGCGGGGAACTCCTCGGGACACCAGAGCACCAGGTTGGCCGCCTGGCCGTCCGAGGGCGGCCTGAGGCTCTCCAGACGCAGGCGTCCCTGGGGGAAGGAGGTGGCGCCGTCCCCCTCCAGGCGGAATCCTGCCAGGTCATCGGGGGTGGCCAGGGGGTTGCTGTAGAGCTCGGTCAAGGGGGCTCCTTCGAGGGTCGCTCGGCTCGCCGGGAACGTGCGCACGCCGAACGGAGCCGGCGGCCGCCGGCTATGAAACGGTTCATGGACGCGCCGGGGTCAGGAGCGCCGATCGAACGCGCTCGACTCCCGGATCACCAGGTCGGGCTGGAAGATGACCTGCCGGTGCCGGTGCTGCTCCGGGTCGGCGACCTCTTCGAGCAGCAGGTCGATCGCCGTACGTCCGAGCAGCTCACGGGGCTGCCGGATCGAGGACAACGGCACCGCGGCGGCCGCGGCGAAGTCGATGTCGTCGTACCCGATGATGGCCAGATCCTCGGGCACGCGCAGTCCGTGCGTGGCCATCGCCTGTAAGAAGCCCAGCGCCATCATGTCGTTCGCGCAGAACGCCGCCGTCGGCCGCTCGTCGGCGGGCAGCGCCGCGACGCGCTCGCCGACGGCCCGGCCCTCCGCGACGGTCAGCGTGGGAGCGGTGGAGGTCAGCAGCTCGACCGCGCCGCCGGCCGCGGCCACGGCGCTGCTGATGCCCGCGTGCCGGTCGGCCACCTGTCTTATGGACGTCGGCCCGCCGACGAACATGATCCGCCGGTGCCCCCGCTCGATCAGGTGGGCGCCGGCGATCTGGCCGCCGAGCCGGTCGTCGACCGCCACCGAGCACTGCAGGCCGGTCGCGGGGCTGTCGACCAGCACCACGGGCGTGCCGCGGGCGGCCAGCTCCTCCAGCCAGGGGCTCTCCATCTCCACCGGGGTGATCAGTATGCCCATGACGCGCTGCTGTTCGAGCTGGTCGAGGTGGCGGCGCTCGCGGCCGGGGTCGCCGGCGCTGTTGCAGAGCACCACCATCGAGTCGTGGTCGTCGGCCACCGACTCGGCGCCCTGGGCCACGTCCACGAAGAACGGGTTGGAGACGTCGAGCACGACGAGGCCGACCGTGCGGCTACGGCCCACCCGCAGGTGGCGGGCCACCTCATTGCGGACGAAGCCCAGTTTCTTGATCGCTTCGAAGACGCGTTCGCGTGTGGCGGGGGACACGATCTCCGGGCGGTTGAGCACATTGCTCACCGTGCCCACCGAGACGCGCGCCAGCTGCGCGACCTCCTTGATGTTCCTGGTCGCCATCGATCCTCACGAGGCCGTGCTGCTTGAAATGCATAATCCGCTACTTGGCGGTGGTCCACTGGACGCGGCCCACCGAAGGTGCTGCGGCGGGCCGCTTTGAAGCGGTCCACCATGGATGCGCCCTGCCGCCACCTGCGGCGATCCGCTGGACGCGGTACGCCGTGGGCGCAGGGACAACGGATGGACCGCCGATGACGGTCCTCCGCGAACTCTCGCATCATAGCGGCATTCAAGATTCTTTTGAATCGTCTCAAACTCTCAAACCGGTCACGGGGCCGCGTGAAGGGATGAGGTCAGGACGGATCGACGACGCGGATGCGGGCCGCGCGGAAGGACTCCGGGGTGTCCCGGAGCACCGCCAGCCGGGGGTCGGGCACCACCAGGAACGGCTCGGTCTCCAGAGCCAGCAGGGGCGCGAGCCGCCGGTCGGCGCGCAGGACGTCCATGGCCCGGCGGTCGCCGCCCAGCACCACCCCGTCCAGCTCCCCCAGGTACGGCGTCAGCACCCGTACCGCCGTCTCCACCGCGTCGTCGTACGCCTGCGCCGCCTGGTTGCGCCGCCGCCGGGCGAAGCGCTGCTGCGACCACCCGCCCGCCGCCGTGCGCCCCTGCACCAGCCGCGACCCCACCTTGGAGGCCACCAGCGACGCCCCGGAGAAGACCCCCGCCGCGTAGCCCCCGAGCCGCACCAGGAACACCCCCACCTGCCGCGCGGCCTGGGCGTGCGTGACGAACCGGGTGACGTGCGGCGGCCCCGGCGGCGTCATGGGCGGGAACGGCACGTGCAGCTCGGCCAGGGCCCCGTCGTCGGCGAGCAGCCGCACGACCCGCTCGTCGCCGGTCGCCGTGAAGGGCCCGTGACGCTCCGCGAACCCGTCGATCCACGGATGCAGGCGCTCCGGCGGCACCGTGACCCACCGGCCGCCACCCCTCGCCGGACGCGCGCTCATGCCCCGAAGGCTAACCGACCGCGCGGCCGGGACGACCTGCAGACCGAACGACATCCCCCACAACCGGCGGGGGACCTGAAGCGGAAGGTCGGTGAATTTCGCAGGGCTCTGTGGTGTCCGTCCCCCCGTTGCGGCAGGCGGACGTGACGATGGCTGAGGTCCTTGACAGTCCAACCCGCTCGTTCCCCGTCGCCGCGAACGGGCCACGGCGTTCGGGGAAGCCGTCGATCCACGGGTGCACACGCTCGGGCGGCGCCACGACTTACTGGCCACCGCCCTTGGCCGGACGCGCGTTCATGCACCGAAGGAGGTAACGGACCCTGCACCGGGCAACCCCCACAGGTCAGCGGCCCTCAAGAATCCGAAAGATTTTTCCCTCTCGGCCGGTGGGGAACTGCAGGGTAAATGTCGGTAAATTCTGTTTCGTGGGCCTTCTGCGGCTCCAGCTATCGGCGGAATCATCTGAACGTGTCGTCCTCCCTGCTCGACAGCCCCATGGTGGACCTCGACACCGGGGCGGTCATCGCGCACCCCGCCATCGTCGAACAGGGGGGCACGCTCAGGGCGGCTCCCCTGCCCATGGTGCTGGAGCTGCCCGTCAGGGTCGTCCTGGCGGGCGCGGGTGCCCTGGCGCCCCTGCACGAGGCGCTCCGAAGAGCCGGCAGGCATCCCCGCGAGGCGATCCTGCTGCTCACTGGACCGTGCCAGGAACAGGACCGGCCGCTGCTCAAGGTCGGGCTCGACGGCCTGCGCACGATCGGCTACCTGCTCGGCTTCGCCGACGTCGGCACGAGCGGCGCGGCCCTGGACCTGGTCGCCGACACGAGCCCGTACCTGCTGGCCCTCGACCCCGAGTTGGTCACCCGCATCCCTGGGGACCATCGCGCGACCGCGGTGGCGCGGTCGGTGGTGACGCTGGCCCGCGGCATCGGCGCCCACGTGCTCGCCCCCGGCGTCGAACGCGAGCCGCAGGTGGCGGTGGCCCGCGGCCTCGG
>NZ_JBSFTC010000150.1:0-26678 GCF_053590415.1 Nonomuraea sp. NPDC003201 | reverse complement strand
GGGGTGGCGCGACGCGCTGCGGCAGGCGGGCGCGGAGATCCCCTCGGTGCTGGGGTGCGGGTGGGACATCGAGTCGGCGTACGCGGCGGGGGAGCGGCTGGCCCGCTCGCCCGGGGTGACGGCGATCCTGTGCGGCAACGACGACATCGCGCAGGGGGTACGGCGGGCGCTCTACGACGCGGGCAAGGACGTTCCCGGGGACGTCAGCATCGTGGGCTTCGACGACATCCCGGGCTCGGCCTTCTGGACCCCGGCGCTGACGACCGTACGCATGGACTTCGTGGGGCTGGGCCGGGCCTGCTTCCACGCGGCACTCGCCGAACTGAGCGGCCAGCCGCAGCCGGACATCTCCCTGGTCCCGCCACGCCTGATCATCCGCGAGTCCACCGCCCCACCACGGCAGTAGGTGGGCCGGGGCTCGCCCACCCCTTGACCGTCTGGGTGGTTGACCAACTGATGCCCACCGCAGACCGGAATGCCACCGGCACCGTCGTTGGCCGACGGGCAATTGGGCCATGACTCACTTTTGATGATCAGTTAGTTCTCGCGGGTGTAAGAGCCTGCTGACAAAGGATTTGGTCGCTGAGGCCGGGACAGGGATGCCCTGGTCGAGCCCCATCTTCGAGCGATACGCCCGGCGGCGGGCAAGATACGTGCGTACCCCGCAAAATCGGTTGCGCAGGTCGTCATGATGGTGGCATGACGTGGACAGCACCCGACGTAGAGCGGGGACCTCGGACGGACATGGCCTGTGGCGAACGCGAGATGCTGGACAACTGGTTGAAGCTCCGCCGGGTGTTCCTGCTGCGCAAATGCGCCGGCCTCACCTCCGAGCAACTGAAGACCGCCTCTGTGGAGCCGTCCAACCTGACGCTGCTCGGCCTCCTGCGACACATGACGGAAGTCGAGCGCTGGTGGTTCCGGGAGAAGTTCCTGCACGAAAGCTTGCCCGAGCTGCACATCACGGAGGAGTACGAAGACGGCGACTTCGACCTGGTGGCCGACGCCGACGCCGAGGCGGACTACGCCGCCTTCCTCGCGGAGACGGCTGCCTGCGACGCCGCGGTTGCGGACATCGACCTCGAGGAGCTGGCCGACGACCCCCGGGCGCCGACCGGCAAGGTCAGCCTCCGCTGGATCTACATCCACCTCCTGGAGGAGTACGCGCAGCACACCGGGCACGCCGACCTGATCCGGGAGCGCATCGATGGGGCCACGGGAGCGTAGCGGCTCTCCCGGCATCACCCGTATCCCTGTCCCGTCCTCAGCGACCCAATCCTTCGTCAGCAGGCTCTTAGGTGAGCGGGACCCACCTGCGGAAGGCCTTGCCACCGGATGGCCATGGAGCAGTGAATAGGCGCGACATGATCAAGAGGGGATCCGGATCACACCAAAGCCTGCAAGGATCTCGCCGTGCCGATCTTCCGTTTGCTCCTGGTCGCACTCGCGGCGCTGACCGCGACCGTCATCGCCTTCCCCCGATCCGTGCCGAACGGGATCGGTCACCTCGGCAGCCTGGCCGAGACGTTCCTACCGTGGCTCGCGCTGGCCGTCCCGGTGCTGCTCGGCCTGGCCTGGTGGCGGCGTTCCATGGTGGGCGCGCTGGCCGCGCTGGTGCCGGCCGCCGCCTGGCTTGCCCAGTTCGGCGGGCACCTGTTGCCCCGCGGGGACCAGCCGCATCACCTGGTCGCGGTACAGCACAACGTCAGTGACGAGAACGCCGACCCGGCCGGCACCGCGCGCCAGCTGATCGCGGCCCGGCCGGACGTCATCGGCCTGGAGGAGCTCGTGCCGGCGGCGCGCCCGACCTGGGACGCCGCGTTGGGCGTCGAGTACCCGTATCGGACGGTGCAAGGCACGGTCGGACTCTGGTCCCGCTACCCCCTCGCCGAGGCGGCTCTGGTGGACATCCGTCCGCACGGCGTCGGCCCAGACTGGAACCGCGGCCTGCGCGCGGTAGCCCGCACCCCGCAGGGTGACATCGCGATCTACGTCGCTCACCTGCCCTCGGTGCGAATCGGTCTGGGGGGTTTTGATTCCGTACGCCGAGACGAGAGCGCCCACCGGCTCGGCGCCGTGCTGGCAGCCGAGCCGGTCGGTCGCATCCTTCTGCTCGGCGACCTCAACAGCACCGTGGACGACCGGGGGTTGCGCCCGGTCGCCTCGCTGATGGCAGCCCCACCTCGCGATTTCGCCTTCAGCTGGCCGGCGCGCGTCCCGCTGGCGCGCATCGACCAGATCCTGACCCGCGGAATGACAGTGACCAAGATCCAATCGCTGCCCAGGACGGGCAGCGATCACCTACCGATCGCCGCCGACATCCGCCTCTGATCCAGGACGCGGCGCGTTACCTAAAGATCAGGTGGCACGCGCGGCTTCGCCCGCGAGCGTCCCGTGCCGGACGCCGGCCTTCGATGCGACAGAACCGATCGTGGTCCTCGCGCGTGGGTCGTCGGGGCCAGGTCACCGGGCCTTCCCCACCAGCCATTCACGCAGCTGATCGTCATCACTGAGGCTGATCAACTGCACCAGCCCCCAGTTCTCGCCGTGGTCGGGGGCGTCGAGCAAGCGGTCCTGCCAGTCTTCGGCGTATTCGCGCAGCGCGTCGACCATCTCGATGACGGCCTCATCGAACGTCCGGCCGTCGGCTGCGAGGGGCGGGCCAGGAATGAAGATCGACCAGCCGCCGTCCTCGGGAACCGTTTGTGCGCGCGATGGAGTGACCGCGGCGAGATGGTGGCGCAATCTATCGACGTCTACGAGGGCTGTCGTGGCCGACTCGCGACGCACCGTGGCCACACGGCCGCGTTCAGCCGCGTCCAAGAGTGCTTTGAGATGCGCACGGCCTCGGCGTAGCTGCCGAAATGAACGGCAGTCATTGTGACACCTCCGCTGAACGTGCCTCTACGAGGCCTTCCTTGGTCAAGTACGTCGTACGCTAGGTGCCTGTGACGACGCCTCGGATGGCGTTCCGAACGTTGGCTCGCTAATGCTCTGATCCGTTCGCGGGTTGCACGGACATGGGACCGATTCTTTCCCCGGATCGGGATCGGCGTCTGGACGTGCTTCGTCGATTCGGTCGCCGACTACGCCATTGCCCATCGGTCAACGACGGTGCCGGGGTGGGCATCAGTCGGTCAACCACCCAGACGGTCAAGGGGCGGGTGGGCCCCGGCCCGCCTACTGGGTTCGGGCCGGAGGGCGGACGGAGTTGCGGACGACGATGTGGGTGCCGAGGACCACGTGCTGGCGTTCCTCGCGGTTGAGCGCGAGCCGGACCGCCGTCCGCCCCAGCTCCTCCGTCGGGATGTGCACCGTCGTCAGCCCCGGCTCCAGGTCGGCGGCGAACGGGATGTCGTCGTACCCGACGAGCGACACGTCGTCGGGCACCCGCAGCCCCGCCTCCCGCAGTGCCGCCAGCACCCCGATGGCCACCATGTCGGTGGCCGCGAACACCGCGGTGAACCGCGTCCCGAGCGCGATCAGCCGGCGCGTGCCCTCGTAGCCGTCGGCCCGGCCGAACCCCGCCGGGATGACCAGGTCAGGGTCGTACGGCACCCCGAAGGACTCGTGCGCCCGCACGAACCCGCGTTCCCGGTCGACCTTCGTGGTGCTGCGGTCGGCGGGGGACGAGGCGCCGAGCAGGGCGATGTGCCGGTGGCCCTGCGACAGCAGGTGGCTGGTCATGGCGTAGGCGCCGCCCTCGTTGTCGTACTCGACGACGGTCGTGGGCACGTCGTCCCCGAGCGGCGGCCGTCCGCACAGCACCAGCCGGGAGCCCGCCTTGTCGAGGGCGTGGGCGAAGTGGGACATGCGCTCGCGGTACGTGTCGTCCAGCGAGCCGCCCCCCACCAGGATCACCGCGTCGGCCCGCTGCTCGCGCATCGCCTCCACGACGGCCAGCTCCCTGGCCGGGTCGCCGTGGGTGGTGCACACCATGCACAGCCGCCCCTCGGCGGTGGCCTGCTGCTCGACGCCCTTGGCCACGTACGCGAAGGACGGCCCCGTGACGTCGTCCAGCACGAACGCCACCGTCTTCGTGCTCGCCCCCGACAGGGCGCGGGCGTGCACGTTGAGCACGTAGTCGAGGTCGCGCATCGCCCGCAGCACCCGCGTCCTGGTGGCCTGGGCGACCGGGTAGTCACCCTTGATCACCCTGGAGACCGTGGTGGCCGACACGCCTGCCCGGGCGGCCACGTCGCGGATCGTGACACGCTCGTCGTCGGTGAGCACGCCTTTTGTGCTTACTTTTCGCGACAAGGTCGGCCCTTCACGGTTTTCGGCAGACGGAGCAGTGCGGGTGGATCATGGGAGATTACGCCATCTCACCGAAGTCTATGGCCCGGGAGATCCGCGGGCGCAAGACGCGCGATCTCCACGACCGGCGTCACCCGGCCTGGCAGGGCGGGCTGTACGGGAGCCCGGGCACGTACTGGGCCCACTCGCTCCGGGTGATGGTCATTCCGGACACCTCGCAGACGTGCTGCCGCGCCTGCTCCACGTCCATGCTCCAGAGCTGCGCCGTCCCGTTGCCCGACGCGCTGGCCAGCACGTTCCCGTCCGGCGTGAACGCCACGCCGTTGACCCAGTCGGACCCGGCGAGCACCGCCCACGTGACCGGCCGGGTCCGGTCGGCGAGGTTCCAGATCCGGATGGTGCCGTCGTGCGCCCCCGTGGCCAGCCTGCGCCCGTCGGCGGTGAAGGCCACGCTGCCCACCGCGCCCGTGTGCCCCAGCAGGACCGCGACCTGCGCCGGCCGCTCGGGGTGGGTGAGGTCCCAGAGCCGGGCCGTCCCGTCGGAGCCCACCGACGCCAGCGTCCTGCCGTCCTGGCTGTACGTGAGCCCCAGCACGCTGTTGGTGTGCGCGGGGTAGTTGGCCAGCAGTCGCGGAGTGGCGGGCTTGGACACGTCCCAGAGCCGGATGGCCCCGGTCCCCGAGCCGATCGCGAGCATGCGGCCGTCGGGGCTGAACATGGCGGCGTTCAGCCAGTTGTCGGCGTCGCCGGGCGAGGAGACCAGCTTGGGGGCCCGGGGATCGGTCAGGTCCCACAGGTAGGTGCGGCCGTCCCGCGACGTCGTCACCACCGTCCGCCCGTCCGGGCTGAACGCGCCGGACTCCACGACGTTCACGTGCTTCCTGATCGTCGCCAGCAGCTTCGGGGCGGCCGGCCGGGAGACGTCCCACAGCTTGGCCGTCTGGTCGGAGGAGCCGCTGACGAGCATGCGGCCGTCCGCGCTGAAACGTACCGTCTGGACGATGTCCGTGTGACCGGAGAGCGTGGACAGCGACCTGGCCAGGCCCGGGTCGGAGACATCCCAGAGCTTGACGGTCTTGTCGCCGGACGCGGTGGCCATGATCCGGCCGTCCGGGGAGATCGAGAGCGCGTTGACGGGGCCGGTGTGCTCGCCGAGGCCGGCGCGGTAGGAGACGCGGGCGGGGTCGGAGACGTTCCACAGCCTGGCCATGGTGTCCGCCGACGACGTGGCGAGCGTCCGGCCGTCCGGGCTGAACGCGGCGGCGGTCACCGTGTTCGCGAACCCGGTCAGGGCGGTCGTGCGCCGCGGCTCCGCCGGGTTCGAGACGTCCCACAGGGTGACGGAGGCGTCGGTGTCGGTGCTGGCCAGCAGCTTGCCGTCGGGGCTGAACGTGACGTCGTACACGAAGGAGCCCCGGCCCCGCGCGGTGCCGACGCGCTTGGCCGCGGTGACGTCCCAGAGGTACAGCGTGCCGGTGGTGGAGGCGGTGGCGAGCCGGCGGCCGGCGGGGTCGAAGGTCACGCTCCAGGTGCTGCCGCCGTCCGGCGCGCTCAGCACCGTCGGGTCGCCGGGCCGCGCCGGGTCCAGCACGTCCAAGATCGTGGTGCTCCCGTCGCCCGCCGCGGTCGCCAGCAGCCGCCCGTCGGGGCTGAAGGCGACGTCGTTGAGCACGTACTTCTGCCGCAGGAGGGCGATCTGGGCGGGCCGGGCGGGGTCGGCGATGTTCCACAGCCGGGTCGTGCCGTCGAAGGAGACGGTGGCCAGGACGCCTCCTTTGGGGCTGAACGCGACCGAGCTCACCTTGTTCGTGTGGCCCGTGAGCGTGGCGAGGAGCCGTGGTCTGGCCGGGTCGGAGACGTCCCAGAGCCGGGCGGTCCGGTCCACGGACGCGGTCGCGAGCACCCGCCCGTCCGGGCTGAACACCGCTCGCACCACGCTCGCGGCGTGGCCCTTGAGCTCGCTCACGGCCTTGGGGCGGGCGAGGTCGGAGACGTTCCAGAGCCGGGCGGTGGCGTCGCTGGAGGCGGTGGCGATCATGCGGCCGTCGGGGCGGTAGGACACCCACTCGACCGGGCCCCGGTGCCCGATCAGGCGGGCGCCGACCGGGTGCGCCAGCGTGCCGAGCAGCGCGCCGCGGGCTTGCGGGGTGTCGGCGATGCGGTAGGAGACCAGGGAGAGCTGGGCGCCGAGCGAGGCGTCGGCGGCGCCGTTGGCGGAGCCGGCGACCTGCGTGGAGACGGCCTGGTCACGTTGCCTGGTCACCTCGGCGGTCTGCCGCAGGGCCAGGACGCCGGCGGTCACGGCGGCGAGGAGGAGGACCGTGAGCGCGGCGATCACCTGGCGGACGATCCAGGTCCGCCGCCTGCGCCGCCGCAGCGCCGCGTCGAGGAACGCCCGCTCGGTCGCCGATCGCGCGCCCTGCGCGACAGCCTGTGCCGCCGCCAGGCGGCTGTCCGCGTACAGGTACGCCGGGTCCCTGCCCTGCCGCTGCCACGTCTCCGCGTCCTCGGCCAGGCGCTGGCGGACGAGCAGGTCGACCCGGTTGGTCTCGATCCAGTTCCGGAGCCTGGGCCACGCGCGGATGAGGGCCTCGTGGGCGATCTCCGCCTCGTCCTCGTTCACCGTGAGGAGCCGCGCGCGCACGAACTCGTCCAGGACCCGCCGCGGGACGCCCGCGGGAGCCAGGTCGGCCAGGGCCACCCGCTTCCTCGTGTCGTCGGTCTGCTCGTCGAGGTGCACCAGCCGTACCAGCAGGTCTCGTGCGATCGGCTCCACGTCCGCGCCGAGGTGCCGCAGCGTCTCCTCGGCGCTCGTGGCCAGCGCCCGCGCGATGCCGCCCGAGGCCCGGTACGCGGCCATCGTCAGCGTTCGCTCCGTACGGCGCTGCCAGGTGGCCAGCAGCGCGTGGGACAGCAGCGGCAGCACGCCGCCCGAGCGCTCCACGTCACCGGCTCCGACGTCTTCGAGCAGCAGGTCGGTGAGCCCGGGCTCCAGCGAGAGCCCCGCCCGCGCGGCCGGGCCCTCGATCGCGGCGCGCAGCTGCGTCACGGTCATGGGCCCGACGATCGCGGGCCGCTGCATCGCCTCCAGCAGCCCCGGGTACGACGCGCAGTGCCCGAAGAAGTCGGCCCGGACGGAGGCCACCACGGCCGCCGAGCCGGAGAGCGCGACCAGCTCCTCGACGAAGCGCCGCCTGGCCCGCTCGTCCGCGCACGCGGTGAAGACCTCCTCGAACTGGTCCACCACCAGCAGTAACCGCCGGCCGCCAGGGGGCAGCCTGCGGGCCAGCTCCGCCGACGGATCCGCGCCCGGGGCCAGCACGACGCACGACAGCTCCTCCGCCGTCTGGTGCCGCAGCGCCGGGATCAGCCCGGCCCGCAGCACCGACGACTTCCCCGCCCCCGAAGGACCCGTCACGATCAGCGGGCGTCCGCTCCCGAACGCCTCCCGCACCCGCGCCACCAGCGACCTGGTCAGCTCCTGCCGCCCGAAGAACACCTCCGCGTCCTCGGGCCCGTACACGGCCAGTCCCCGGTACGGGCCGGCCTCGTCGCCGGGCTCCGCGACCGGCGGGACCGGCCGGGAGCGCGGGGCCACGTAGGCCGGGTTGACCGCGAACGCGCGGCGATCGCCCAGGTCGGTGGCCTGGCGGCGGGGCCGGGGGAAACCGGCGTCGGGCAGCCTGCGGGCGAGGCTGTGGTAGACGTGATCCAGGGTGAACACCGAGGGCCCCGCCGGGTCGCCCGCGTTCAGCAGCCGCAGCAGCGCGCCGCTGAAGGCCGTGTGCCGGACGCCGGGCAGCGCCCAGGAGTTCTCGTCCCTGCTCGACGACGTGAGCAGGTACGCCCCCTGCCACATCGCGTCGAACACCCGCTCCACCGCCCGCGACGACGCCCCGCGGGCGCGGCCGGCGAAGCAGCAGTCCAGGACCACGACGACGAGCTCGGCCCGCGACGCGGACAGGATCTGGCGCACGACCCCGTACGGCAGCGCCTGGTATCCGGGCGCGCCCCGGCCGAGGTCCACGGTGGCGCGGGTGGCCAGGTGCAGCTCGTTGTCCGGGCCGATGAGGCCGTGGCCGACGTAGTAGAACATCAGGACGGAGGTCGCCTCCTGGGCCAGCCGGTCCAGCGCCTGCCCCAGGTCGGCGGGGGTCGCCGGGTCCAGCCGTACGGTCAGGTGGGCCTGCGCCAGCCCGCCGCGCTCGACCAGGCAGCGCCCGACGTCCGCGACCGTCGCCGGCACGGCGGGCACCGCCGGCAGCGGCGACTCGGGCCGATGCGTCCCCGTGCCCGCCACCAGGACGCGGGCGCCACCGGACGACAGCAGGAGAGGTGGACCGTTCCAGCGCGGTCGGGGCCTCTCGACGGTCGCGAATTCGTCGTCGGTCATCCGGCGCTCCACGGCGAGGAAGGTCGGCGGGCGGCACGAACTAGGAGACGCCACTCCGAGCGCGCCTCGTGATCCCCCGACAACTCCCGGTTGCCAGAGTACGCACCCTTCCGACCTTCCGTCGAGATCCCGGGCCGGGGATCACCAGTTGGCGGGCAGCCCCGGAGTCGTGGCGGGCAGCGCGCGGCCGGGCGGGTGGATGATGTACGTCACGCCGCCGCTGCTGGAGCTCCGCAGCCACACGTTCTCGAAGGCCGCCCGGGGATAGACGTGGCGCACGGCGGCGTTGCCGGACGACGCCGGGTCGTTGGCGATCACGTCGCCCGACGAGGTGAAGCCCACGATCGCCATGAGGTGGCCGTTGGTGCCGTAGCCGGCGCCGGGCAGCTCGCCCTTCTTGAACGACTGCGACGTGATGACCGGGATGCCCGCCTTGATCAGCTGCTCCAGCTCGGTCAGCGACCGCAGCCGCGTGACGAACCCATCCATCCCGTAGCGTCCGGCGTAGGCGGTGTTGAACGGCCAGTTGCCGGCGCCCTGGTAGGCGTGGTCGTAGGTGTAGCGGGCGGCGTAGTCGACCTCGGGGTTCGGGTCGGAGGGGTCGACCCAGGAGGTGTCCTGCGCGCTCGGCCACCTGTCCCAGTAGCCGAGGACCATGGTGGTCGAGGTCGGGCTGCACCAGGCCTCGCCGCCGCCGTCCCACTCGGGGTAGTGGCCCTGGTGCACGTTCTGGGAGCGGCGCGGCACGGCGAGCTCCGTCCCCCACGCGCCCCCGCCCGGGCTGACCGGCACGGTCTTGCGCTCGGGCACGTTGGAGGCCATGACGCCGGAGGTGCGCACGCGCGGCGTGACCGCGGAGCCGGGCACGCGGTAGAGGGTGAGGCGCAGCTGGTAGGCGGTGATGGGCTTGCCCGCCGCCGCGACCAGCGTGTCCACCGAGACGTTCGCGTCGGCGTCGCCCTGTCCCGAAACGGAGGTGCGGCGGATGTCGCCCTCCGCGTACGCCCAGCGGCCGAGCGAGAACCACTTGGTCAGCCCCTCGGCGTTCCTGGCCCGGGCCTCGACCTGCATCCAGCTGCCCGGGGGCACGTCCGCGGTCCAGGAGGCGATCAGCTCGGTGGCGTCGAACCCGATCGTCCGCTCGGGGCCGGTCCAGCGGGCGTACTCCCAGCTCTTGGTGCCGAGCGCGTCGGTGTAGGAGACGGTGCCGGCGGCCGTGCCGAACGACAGGCCGTCGCCGGCCGTGGTGCCCTCGTACGTGCCGGTGGCGAAGTCGGCCCGCTGGAAGACGACCTGCGACGTCACGGCGAGCGGTTTCGCCCCGGCGGGGGCGGAGAGCGTCGTGGCGAGGAGCAGGCTGGACAGGAACACGGTCAGCGCGCGCATGAACCCACCTTCCGGTACAACCGCTGTGTGAAGCATCCGGAAATCTACGTATCAACTCACGCTGCGCAAGTTTCATGAGTGCCGAAATATTTCGGCGAGAGTTTCCCCAAGTAATAGCAGATTATTACGGTCGGCACCGGCCTCCAGGGCCGATAGCTTTCTATGATTCATTGACACATTTCGGAAATTTCCGCAAACTGGCAGTTCACCCCTCGGTGATGGACGTGTGTGGTGTGGTGTGCTCCGGGTGCCGCCACACCACACACCTTCCCGACCATGATCCCGCTGGGTCGGTTGTGGGAACGTGGGGCATATGCGCAAATACGTGATCCTCGGCGTCCAGGGCAGCGGCAAGGGCACCCAGAGCGCCATGCTCGCCGGCGACCTCGACCTCGTGCACATCAGCGTCGGCGACATCTTCCGCTGGCACGTCAAGAACCACACCAAGCTGGGCGCCCAGGTCCGCCGCCTGGTCGCGGCCGGCGAACTGGTGGGGGACGACCTGGTGGAGGCCGTGGTCAGGGACCGGCTCCAGCAGCACGACTGGAACTACGGCTTCATCATCGACGGCTTCCCCCGCAACCGCCGCCAGGCGGAGTTCTTCCTGGAGAGCTACGACATCGACGGGGTGATCCACCTGGACCTGCCGGACGAGGAGGTGCGCCGCCGCGTCCTGGCCCGCCGCCTGTGCTCGCGCTGCGGCATGGACTACAACCTGATCGCCCACCGGCCGGCGGAGGAGGGCCGCTGCGACGTGTGCGGCGGCGAGCTGGTCTCCCGCGCCGACGACACCCCGGACGCCCTGGCCAGGCGCCTGCGCGAGTACCACAGCAAGATCGACCCCGTGGTGGAGCTGTTCAGGGGCAAGGAGTACGTGATGACCGTCGACGCCCGGTCGGACAAGGCGACGGTCCAGCGGACCATCCGGACCCGCTTCAACCTCCCGCCCTACACGCCGCCTCAGTGAGTGATCAGCATGGTGAACCGGTAGAGGTCGACGGCGAGGAGGAGGGAGAAGACGACGAACGCCGACGTGCTCCGCCACACGAAGGCCATCGCCAGCAGGGTCAGGAGGACGGCGGAACCCGACGCCGCGGTCGCCAGCGTCATCATGTCCGGATCGCTGTAATCCGGCATCTCCGGGTCCCAGTCGTAGTTGGTCGGCATGAAGCTCGCGAGCATCGCGAACGCTCCGAGGGTGCCGGTGAAGGCGCTCATGCTGATCCGAGCGGTCCTGGACGCCCTGTGCGCCCTCAACTGAGCCGCGGTCTCCGGATTACTCACGACAAGGCCCCCGTTTCCCGTAATTCCTTGACGCACTTTATGACGAGGAACACGGGGAAGCGGGCCGCTTCGGGTCGATTCGCCGCCCATTCGGGAGCCGGCTCGGGCTCGGCGAGCTCGTCCACCCACAGGCCGTGGCGGCGGAAGGTGTTGACGTACGTCGAGAGCGTACGGTGGTTGGCGCCCACCTGGCGGCGCAGCGCGGAAAGCTCCCCGTCGGCGCGCCACCAGCCCTCGGCGTGGTAGCGCGCGTCCCCCGGCCAGGAGCCGGACACCCCCGGGCCGCCGGGGAAGCACGGGTGCAGGATCGAGCAGGCGAAGACCCCTCCGGGCCGCAACGCGACGGCGGCGGATGCGACGGCGCCTTCGAGGTCGTCGATGTCGGAGAGGCCGAAGTTGCAGACCACCGCGTCGAACGGATCCGGCAGGCCGGGCCGGGAGGCGTCCGCGTGGAGGTAGCGGATGCCCAGTGGCGCGTCGCGCTCGGCGGCCCTCGCCTTCGCGATCAGGGCCTGTGAGACGTCCACGCCCACGACGGCGGCGCCCCGGCGGGCCAGCTCGCGGCTGACCCGGCCGTGGCCGCAGGCGATCTCCAGCACCCGCGTGCCCGCGACCGGCCCCAGCAGGTCGAGCAGGCGCGCGGAGGCCGGGTCGTCGATGACGTCGGTCCAGCCGGAGGCGTAGAAGTCGGCGATCTCGTCGTAGCGCGCGACATCGGGCATGACCCCGACGGTACGCGTCCTTGATTCCTGGCGGGCTGCTGTTCGTCGAGCGCGGAACGCCTGCCGGGCGGGCAAAGGGTTCGCCATGGCGGCGCATGGTTCCGGTCGGGCCGCCCCGTGGGCGGGGCGGGTGAGAGGAGGATCGTCCCCGGTCGAGCGGCACGGCGCGGTCAGGCGGGGGGACGACATGGGCATGCCCGGGATCGCGGCGGTCATCGCGCTCCTCGCCGTAGGCGGGTGGACCGGAGTGTACGGCTCCGCCCCGCCGCCGCTGTCCGGCGCGGTTCCGGCCGCGTTCCACGTGCCCGGGAGCCCGGACCTGCGGATCATCGGGACCGTCAGCCCGGAGCCGATGGTCATCGGCGGGGAGTCGGTCTACTCGGTCACCGTCACGAACGCGGGGGACCGGGCCGCCGAGAACGTGACGGTCATCGACACGCTGGACCGCAACGCGATCCCGGGCCCGATCCCCGACGACTGCGCCCTCATCAGGCACGGCGGCGCCGTCGCCTGCGGCGGGCCCGGGCAGACGCTCCCCGCGGGGCAGAGCGTGAGCTACGAGATCCCGGTCACGATCGACCCGGGAGTCCCGGAGGGTGCCCACGTCCTCAACCGCGCCGAGGTCACGGCCTGGGGGATGGGCAGCGGCACGACGCGGATGGTCAGCCCGACCCGGGCGCGGCTCGGGGGCCGTCCGGAGGCCGCGGGCCCGGACGGCGCCGTCGACGACTGCGCCCCCGGCAACACCGGCGGTTCCGAGGACGCGCCGGTGGAGGGCCCCGCCGGGGGCGGCGGCTGCGCGTCCGCCGTACCCGACCCGGCCCCGGCTCCGCGGCCGACGCCGAGCCCCGACACCCCCAAGGAACCGGACCCCGTGCCCACGGCCGATCCGGTGCCGTCCGCCACGGCGGAGCCGGGCCCCGTTCCGGGCCCCACTTCGGGCGACGACGCCGGGCCTGCGCAGCCCGTCCCCGGTGAGGGTTACGTTCCGCCCCTGCCCGGCCAGGATCCGCTCCAGCCCGTCCCCGGCCAGGGGCCGGTCCAGCCGGGTCCCGGTCAGCCGGGCCCCGGGGAGAAGGCCGGGCCCGGCCAGGTGCCGTACCCGGAAGGTCTCCACGAGGGTGGATATCAGGTGGGGGTCGGCGGGGGACCGGCCCATCGCGGGTCCCGGCCGGCGTCCGGCGGCGAGGAACCGGAGACGGAGGGCGACGACCTTCCCCTGGCCGGCGTGTCGGGCTGGGGGCTCGGCCTGGGCTTCGCCGTCCTCCTGGCGATCAGCCTGCTCGTCTGGCACTTCTCCCGCCGCGAGCAGGCCCGAGACCGTACCCGCGCTCCCGCCGGAGCGGGCAAGAAGCGGTGAGGCTCAGCGGGCGCGAGGGGACAGCGCGTCGCGGGTCCACGAGCCGAGCACCAGCAGCGTCTTGGTCCCGGTCACGTTCCCGGCCCGCCGCAGCCGGTCGATGACCTGCTGCAGGTGCCCGAGGTCGCGTACCCGCACGTGGATCAGGGCGTCCGGGTCGCCCGCGATCGTGAACACCGCCTGCACCTCGGGCACGTCCGTGGCGGTGCGGACGATCTCGCTCACGGGAGTCGTGCCCGGATAACGTAGCTCCGTGAACGCCTCGATCCCCCACCCCAGCTTGCCGTAGTCGATCTGCACCGTGAACCCCGTGATCACGCCGAGATCCCTGAGCCGGTCGACCCGCCGCTTCACCGCCGCGACCGACAGCCCCACCAGCTCCGCCATCTCCGAGAACGTCCTGCGCCCGTCCTCCCGCAGCAGCCGGAGGATGCGGTGGTCGACGTCGTCCACATCAGGCATGCGAGAACCCCTTCGTCCGGCGCAAAGAACCTCAGCCGCCAAGCCCAAGTGTTCACATAGTTTGCGTCTTCCGGGCACTTTCTCATCTAATACTTGCGCATATCATCCCGCATTGCTGTGCTTGGCACACAAGTACGAGGCCAGGAGGTTCGAGCGTGAGCGAGCCATCAGTGTCGCTCGACGACAAGTACACGGCACGTGACGGCCGGGTCCTCATCTCCGGCATCCAGGCCCTGGTACGCCTGACGCTGGAGCAGCGCCGGCTGGACGAGGAACACGGGCTGGACACGCGCGTGTTCGTCACCGGCTACCAGGGTTCGCCGCTGGGAGGCGTGGACCTGGAGATGAAGCGGGCGGCACGGTTCCTGGAGCCGGCCGGCGTGGTCTTCCAGGCGGGCCTGAACGAGGAGCTGGCCGCCACGGCTGTGGCCGGCACCCAGCTGCTCGACCAGGTGCCGGGCCGCCGGCACGACGGCGTCACCGGCTTCTGGTACGGCAAGAACCCCGGCCTCGACCGCGCCGCCGACGCCATCCGGCACGCCAACACGGCCGGCACGGCGCCCCTGGGCGGAGCGGTGGCCTGGATCGGCGACGACCCCGGCTGCAAGTCCTCCACGCTGCCCAGCACGTGCGAGCCCATGTGCCAGAGCCTGTCCATGCCGCTGCTCGCGCCCGGCTCGATCGCGGAGATCGTCGAGTTCGGGCTGCACGCGGTGGCCCTGTCGCGCGCCACCGGGCTCTGGGCCGGGCTGAAGATCGTCGCGGACATCGCCGACGCGTCCGCCACGGTGGACCTCGGCCGGCTCCGCGCCGGCATCCCGATGCCCGACAAGAGAGACCGCGGAGCGGCTCCCCTCCTGCTCGGCGCCGCCGCGCTGGACGCCGAGCACGACATGCTCACCCGCCGCCTCGACCTGGCCCGCGAGTACGCCCGCGAGCACGGCCTCAACCGGGTGACGGCGGGCGCGGGCAACACCGCCCTGGGCATCCTGGCCTCCGGCACCACGTACGCGGTGGTCCTGCGCGCCCTGGCCGACCTCGGCCTGGACGAGGCGGCGCTGGACGAGCGCGGGATCCGGCTGATCAAACTCGGGATGCCGTTCCCGCTCGCCTACGACGACCTGGCCGCCATGACCGCCGATCTGGACAAGGTGCTGGTGGTCGAGGACAAGGTGCCGTTCCTGGAGGGGCAGCTCAAGCAGGCCCTGTACGGGCGGGAGCGCATGCCGGCGGTCGTGGGCCGGGACCTGCTGACCGCCCGCGGCACCCTGGGCGCCGAGGACGTGTCCAAGGCCGTCGCCACCTGCCTGGGCATCGACCTGGCCCCGCGCGCGAAGGTCCGGCCGAGGCGCATGCTGCCCCTGGTGGCCGCGCGCACCCCGTACTTCTGCTCCGGCTGCCCCCACAACACCTCCACCCGCACCTCCGACAGCACGCTGGTCGGCGTCGGCATCGGCTGCCACGCCATGATCGCCCTGGACGGCCACGGCCGCGGCACCCAGGTGGGCCTCACGCAGATGGGCGGCGAGGGCGCGCAGTGGTTCGGGCTGGCGCCGTTCACCGAGGACCGGCACTTCGTGCAGAACCTCGGCGACGGCACCTTCCACCACTCCGGCTCCCTGGCGATCAGGGCCGCCGTCGCCGCCGGGGTGACGATGACGTACAAACTGCTCTACAACGACGCCGTGGCCATGACCGGCGGCCAGCGCGCCGAGGGCCGGCTGGACGTGCCTGCGCTGACGCACGAGCTGGCCATCGAGGGCGTGCGCCGGATCGTGGTCACCTCGCCGGAGCCGGAGACGTACCGGGGGGTGCGGCTGGCGGGGATCGCGTCGGTGCGGCACCGCGACGACCTGCCCGAGGTGGAGAAGGAGCTGGCCGCCCTCGACGGCGTGACCGTGCTCATCCACGACGACCGGTGCGCGGCCGAGGAGCGGCGGCTGCGCAAGCGCGGCAAGCTGCCCACGCCCACGGAGAAGGTCGTGATCAACGAGCGGGTCTGCGAGGGCTGCGGCGACTGCGGCGAGGTGTCGACGTGCCTGTCCGTGCAGCCGGTCGAGACCGAGTACGGCCGCAAGACCCGCATCCACCAGGCCTCCTGCAACTCCGACCTGAGCTGCCTCAAGGGCGACTGCCCGTCGTTCCTGCTGGTGGAGCCGGGCACCGTACGCCGTCGCCAGGCCCCGCCGCCGCCCGCCGAGGTGCCGGAGCCCGCGAGCCGGCCCGGCGAGGCCCTGATCCGGATGCCCGGCATCGGCGGCACCGGCGTCGTCACCGTCTCGCAGATCCTGCAGATGGCGGCCCACCTCGACGGCCTGTACGCCTCCGGGCTCGACCAGACCGGGCTGGCGCAGAAGGGCGGGCCCGTGGTCAGCGACGTGCGGATCTCGGCGCGGCCCCTGGAGGGCTCCGTACGGGCCACGCCGGGGAGCGCGGACGTGCTGATCGGGTTCGACCTGCTGGGCGCGGCGGCCGAGGCGAACCTGGCCACGGCCTCGCCCGAACGCACCGTCGCCATCCTGAACACCGCCGTCGTCCCGACCGCCGCCATGGTGACCGGGCGCGCGGTCGTGCCGGGGCACGCGGACGCGGTCGCCCGCGTCGAGTCCGCCGCCAGGCGCGTCGAGTGCCTGGACGCCCAGGGGCTGTCGGAGCGCCTGTTCGGCGACCACATGCCGGTGAACCTGCTCCTCCTCGGCGCCGCCTACCAGCACGGCTGCCTGCCCGTCTCCGCCGCCGCCGTCGAGCGGGCCATCACGCTCAACGGGGCCGCCGTCGAGCAGAACCTCGCCGCCTTCCGCTGGGGCCGCGCCACCGTGGTCTCCGCGGAGCCCGCTCCGTCGCCGGCCGCCGAAGGGCTGGACGAGGTGGTGGCCACCCGCGTCGCCGACCTGACCGGCTACCAGAACGCCGCCTACGCCCGCTCGTACGAGGAGGACGTGCGGCAGGTGGCGGCCATCGCGGTCAAGCTGGCGGGCGAGGAGGCGGGCGGCCGGATCGGGCTCGCGTACGCCCGGGCCCTGCACAAGCTCATGGCCTACAAGGACGAGTACGAGGTCGCCCGCCTGCACCTCGACCCCGCGGAGAAGGAGCGGAGGGAGCGCGAGTACGGCCCGGACGCGGTCGTGTCGGTGCTGCTGCACCCGCCGCTGCTGCGGGCGATGGGGCTCAAGCGTAAGATCAAGGTACGCCGTTCCGCCGGGGTCCTGTTCCGCGGGCTGCGGGCGGCCAGGGTGCTGCGCGGCACGACGTTCGACGTCTTCGGCCACGCCCGCGTACGGCGCGTCGAACGCGAGCTGGTCGTCGAATACCGCGACCTGATGCGGACCGCGCTGGACAAGCTCACGCCCGGCAGCGCCGAGACGGTCGCGGAGATCGCGGGCCTGCCCGACCTGATCCGGGGGTACGAGGACATCAAGCTCGCCCGGGTCGCCGAGTTCCGCGACCGCGCCAAGGCCGCGCTCGCGCGGCTGGACGAGCCCGTTACGAGCCAGGAGAGATCGTGACCGTTGACCGGCTGCTGCCCGACCAGGACTCCAGGGATCTCATCGAGCTGACCCGCGAGATCGCCGACAAGGAGCTCGCGCGCCGGGTCGACGAGCACGAGCGCGCCGAGACGTACCCGGAGGGGCTGTTCGCCACGCTGGGCGCGGCGGGGCTGCTCGGGCTGCCGTACCCGGAGGAGCTCGGCGGCGGCGGGCAGCCGTACGAGGTCTACCTGCAGGTGATCGAGGAGCTGGCGATGCGGTGGGCGGCCGTCGCGGTCGCCACCAGCGTGCACACCCTGGCCTGCTTCCCCGTCTCCGCCTTCGGCACCCCCGAGCAGCGCGAGCGGTGGCTGCCCGACATGCTGGCCGGGCGCCTGATCGGCGGCTACAGCCTGTCCGAGCCCCAGGCCGGCTCCGACGCCGGGGCGCTGACCTGCAAGGCGGAGCGGGTGGAGACCGGCTACCGGATCACCGGCAACAAGGCGTGGATCACCCACGGCGGCCTCGCCGACTTCTACGCGCTGTTCGTCCGGACCGGGGAGGGGTCGCGGGGCATCTCCTGCTTCCTCGCGCCGGGGGCCGCCGACGGGCTGACGTTCGGGCGGCCCGAGGAGAAGATGGGGCTGCACGCCGTGCCGACCACCAGCGCCCACTGGGACGGGGCGATCCTGGAGGAGGAGCGGCTGATCGGCGAGGAGGGCCAGGGGCTGCAGATCGCCTTCAGCGCGCTCGACTCGGGCCGGCTCGGCATCGCCGCCTGCGCCACCGGCCTCGCACAGGCCGCCCTCGACGAGGCCGTGGCCTACGCCAAGGAACGCCAGACGTTCGGCAAGCGGATCATCGACCACCAGGGGCTCGGGTTCCTGCTGGCGGACATGGCGGCGGGGGTGGAGAGCGCGCGGGCCACCTACCTCGACGCTGCCCGGCGGCGCGATGCGGGCCTGCCGTACGGCAAGCATGCGAGCATCGCCAAGCTGGTGGCGACGGACGCGGCGATGAAGGTCACGACGGACGCGGTGCAGGTGTTCGGTGGGTATGGGTATACGCGCGAGTTCCGCGTCGAGCGCTACATGCGCGAGGCCAAGATCATGCAAATCTTCGAGGGCACCAACCAGATCCAGCGCCTGGTCATCAGCCGCCACTTGGCCAAGTAGCCTCGCCGTCGGTGAGATTGCGCAGGTGGCGGATCGGTGACGCCAGCAGGACCAGCGGCATGCAGGCGGCCGCGACGACGAAAATCATCAAGGTGACGCGGCCGCTGAGGACCCCGGCGACGGCTCCGGCGAGCAACCCGCCGATCGGGATCGCACCCCAGGAGACGAAGCGGACCGTCGCCATCACCCGGGGCAGCAGGTCGGGCGGGCTGGCGATCTGCCGGTAGGTGCGGGTGACCACGCTGAACACCACCACGCCGGCGGAGAAGACCACATTGCCGACGGCGAAGGCGACGAAGGCCTGCCAGCCGGTGCCGAGGGGCACGACAAGCGCCCCGGCGAGTGAGACGAATCCGGCGACGATCAGGGCACGGGCGGTCCCGAGCCTGGCTGTGATGTGGTTCGTCAAAGCCGCGCCGACCAGCGTGCCAACGCCGTCGGCCGCCAGCAGCAGGCCGACGAGGCCGGGCTCGGCGTGCAACTCGCGCACGAGGTACAACGCGTAGAGCGCGTGCTGTGCCCCGCAGACCGTGTTTGCCGCGGTGGCGGCCCACATGCACGGCCCCATCACCGGGTGGTGCACGACGAAACGCCAGCCTTCCCGGATCATCGCGCGTACCGGTGGCCGGCGCTCGGGGGTCTCTGAGCGGCGTTCGGGCAGGGTCCGCAGCAGCAGGGCTGAGACAAGGTAGCTGGCCGCGTCGACGAGGAGGGTAGGCACAGCCCCGAGCACCTGGACGATGAGACCGCCAACGGATGGTCCGCCGAGCTGAGTTGTGGCGTGGGTGCCGGAGGTCAGGCTGTTACGGGACTGCAACTGCTCCTTGCTCACGATCGACGGCAGGAAGGTCGAGTTGGCGACGTCGAAGATGACGTCCGCGAAGCTGATCACGAGGGCCACGATCACCAACTGGGCGACCGTCAGACAGTCCAGCCACCACGCCAGAGGAATGGAGATGACCGCCGCCGCGCGTGCCAGGTCAGCGCCGATCTGAACCCTTCGCATGGGTAGTCGCTGCACCATCACCCCGGCGGGTAGGCCGATCACGATCCAGGCGACGTAACCGGCAGCGGCGATCATGCCCATCTCTAACGCGGAGGCGTCGAGCACCGTCAACGCCGTCAGTGGCAACGCCACTGCGCCCATCGCCGAACCGACCGCGCTGGTCGTGCCGGCCGTCCACCACCGCCAGAAGACGCTCGCGCCGCGCGCACTGTCGACTGCCATCTCGACATCTCCCGAGTCAGTTCCAGAATGGAATGCACTATATAATGGGGTATGTGAAGCGTGCTGATCTACCCGACGCCGACTGCGGCATCGCGCAGGCGCTTGGAGTGATCGGTGACTGGTGGACGTTCCTGGTGGTGCGGGACATCGCCGGCGGCACCACCCGCTTCGACGGCCTTCAGCGTGAGCTCGGTGTCAGCCGCCGAGCTCTGGCCGAGCGCCTCGCTGGCCTCGTCGAACACGGGGTACTGGAGAAGCGGCCCTACTCCGATCGCCCGCCGCGTTACGACTACCTGCTGACCGCGAAGGGCGAGGGCCTGCTGCCGGCGCTCATCGCGCTACAGGATTGGGGTACCAGGCATGTGATGGGCGATGGCGCGCTGACCGCGACCAGCGAGGACGGGTCCGCCGAGACCCGCCGGGTGCATGAGCTGGTCGGTCGGAAAATGCCAGATGTCGTTCTGGAACGACACGACGGCGAACGGGCCGCGCCCAACGCACCCGGTGTCTGGACGGTGCTCTACTTCTTCCCCGGCGCCTTCGCGCCCGGCGCCCAGGGCTACCCGCCTGGTTGGGCCGACATCCCGGGCGCCACGGGTTGCACTCTGGAGTCCCTCACCTACGCGACACGGCATGCCGACTTCGAGGCGTCCGGTGCCGTGATCCGAGGCGTCAGCACCCAGCGACCCGACCAGCTGTCCGCCTTCGTCGCGCACGCGAGGTTGCCCTACCCGCTTCTGTCCGACCAGGACAGCAAGCTCGCGGCCGGGCTGCTGCTGCCGACCTTCCGGGCGGCCGGTGTCGACCGCTTCAAGCGCCTCACCTTGCTGGTCGACCCCAATGCGATCATCCGTGCGGTGCAGTTTCCGATCAGCGACCCGGCCGGTTCGGTGAAAGACATGCTCACCCTCGTCCGCGCTCAATGACAAAGACCCCCGATCCGCTCATGCCGCGGAGCGTGAGCACCGCCTGATTCGGCTCGCAGGCAGGACTGCCAAGCATCAAGCGAGACGGGGACACGGCATCGTAGGGGTGAGCATCTGCCAGTTGACTCCCCAGACGTAGCCGTCGAGGTCGACTCCCGTTTCGCAGGTGATAAGCCGGTCATCGAGGGAGTCGGGCCAGGTGCCGGCCGGCACGGTTGTGGCGCGGTGGGCCTGCACGCAGTGGCGGAACAGGTAGCGCGGCGTCGTCGGCGCCAAGAGCCGGCGTCTACGCACCCGCGCCACTACCCGACGCGGACGCGGATGCCTCAACCCCGCTTAACTCACGCCTACCATCGAAGAGCCCCCAAGTCCCGCTCGATCCCTGGCAGCTGCGTGCCGGGCCACTGCGGCGGCGCCCGTGCCGGCCAGGACGAAGAGGGCGGCCAGGCCGACCCAGCCCGCGGTGCCGTGTTCGACGGCGGTGGTGGCGAGGATCGGGGAGAACATGGCGGCGATCGCGTAGCCGGTCTGGCTGAGGCCTTGGTAGGCGCCGGCGCTGCGCTGGTCGGCCAGTTCGAAGGCCATGCCCCAGCCACCCGCCTCGCCCAGGATCTCACCCATGGTGTGGGCGAACGCGGCCAGGACGCACAGGACGCAGGCGACGATCATGTTTCCGTAGCCGGCCAGAGCGTACAGACCGCATGCCATCGCGAGCAGCCACGACGCGCGCCTGACCGTGCGCCCGGCCTTGCGCACGTCGTCGGTGCCGCGCGAGGCGCGCACCTGGAGTGCGGCCACGACCACGGTGTTGAGGACGAGTAGCACGGAGACGATGGCGGTGGGCGCGTCGGTGGTGGCCACCCAGAGCGGCATGCCGACGGTCAGCAGGCCGAACTGCGTGGCCACCACGGTGTTGCACGCCACGCTCGCGATGTACGTACGGTCCCTGAGCGGCGAAGGCCCGGCGGACGCGGTGCGCTCCCTGACGGCGGTCATCCTGGCGGCGAGCTCCGGCACCTGACGCCCGAGCCCGGCCAGCGGCACGGTGGCCGCCAGCAGCAAGACGCCGGCGACGACCACCGCCACACGGTACGCCGACGCGGTGCCGATCAGGAGCGCCGCCGCAGCGGCCACCGTGCCCAGGCCGATGAAGACGTTCGTGACCACGCGCATCCGGGCCCGGACCTCGACCCGCTCCGGGCCGGTGTACCACCGCGCCAGCATCGCCTGCTTCGACGAGGAGCCCACCGAACGCGTGATCACGGCCAGGCAGGCGATCAGAGTGAACACGACGGCGTCGGAGACGAACGTGTAGGCGAGCAGCGCAACCCCGTTGAGCCCTGTCGCCACCGTCTGGACGTGGTGCGCGCCGACCCGGTCAGCCAGCCACCCTCCCGCGTACGAGGCCAGCACCCCGGTGCCGCCCGCGATGCCCAGCCCGAGACCCACCGTCGTCGCGCTGAGCCCGATGACGAGCGTGAAGTACAGCGTGCTGACGGTGTAGAAGACGCCACTGGAGAGTGCGAACGCCATCGTGCTGACGGTCAGTGAGCGGGCGACGCGGTCCTGAGGGAAGAAGGTCTGGATCACGGGGGCCTTTATCCCGTAATAGGGCCATTGTCGCCAATTGATGTAGCGTATGGCTTCATGGCGGGGCTGATCGAGTACGAGCTCGCGGGGATGGACGTGGCCGACGTCCGCTTCGCCATCTCGCCGCTCAACGAGCTCACGTTGTCGTTGCGCACGTTCCGCGACCCTGGCCGCTACCCCGTGCACCTGCCCTGGCTGCGCCGGACGGAGCAGGCCCGATCCACGCTGGACGTGCCCCTGCTGCAAGCGCTCACCAACGACGACATGTGGACGCCGGACTACCTGTCACCCCGCCCCCATGCCCCGCTCACCCGCATCGACGACGAACTCGCCGCGGTCGCCCGCGTGCCCGTGGACCGGGTGCTCGACGACCTGCGCGCCATCCACCCCCGGCTCCCCGAGCCGCTGCGCGGCGACCCGTCGGCCCGCATCCTGGACGCGCTGCGGGATTACTGGCGCACCTGCTTCGCGCCCTGGTGGCCCAGGATGCGCGCGGTCCTGCAGGCCGACGTGGTCCATCGCGGCCAGGTCATCTCGGCCCACGGCCTGGCCGCGATGTTCGCCGACCTCAGCGAGCGCGTTCGGCTGAAGGACGGCGTCGTATCCATGCGGCTGATCAGCGACGCCCGCTACCGGCGCTCCACCGGTGGCGAGGGCCTCACCCTGGTCCCGACCCTCTTCAGCCGGGCCGCTACCGTCCCCATCTCCCCGTCCGAGCCCCCTTTGATCATGTACGGCACCCGGGGCGTCGGCACGCTCTGGCAAGCGGAGCCCCGTCACTCCCCAGGGGTGCTCACCGACCTTCTGGGCGCCACCCGGGCAGGGCTGCTCACCATGCTTGAGACCCCCGCCTCATCGACCGAACTCTCCGGCCGCCTGGGCGTCACCCCCTCGGCCGTCAACCAGCACCTCCGCACGCTCCGCGCCGCCGGCCTCCTCGCCAGCGCCCGCCACGGTCGCTCGGTCCTCTATCTACGTTCGGAACTCGGCGACGCCCTCGTCGCCGGATCAGGACTGCGGGCCGTCGGTGTCGACCGCGCAGCGGGGGATGCTGCCCACCCCGGTTCCGGTCGGTTCGGCCAGGAGGCCTGAGACGGAGTCCTGGTGCGGTCGGTGCCGTCGGTGGAGACCGTGCGCAGTTCGGGCGACTTGGGGAGCTCTCGCAAGTCCCCTACGCCGGCGAGACGTCAAACCCCGATCAACTTCGAGGAGCCGGAGGGTTCTAAAGCAGTCAGTTATGCCGGGTGCCAACTAGATCGGCCAAAATTTCGATGTACGTGTACTCGTCGTCCGACGTGTCCGCGTTGAACAGCGCGATGATGAGGCCCTGCTCCACCAGGGCACAGCCAATGCCGTCACCATCACTTTCGTCCAGGTCTCTGACCACGAACTGTGGGACGGTATATGTCAACAGGTTCTCGTCGTACGACAACTCGTACGGGACGCCTTCAAAGTAGAGATAGTTGTCGTTCCACAGGAGGGTGACGTCATTGACCGCGCTGACGATCGCTTGAAACTCCTCGGGCTGGACACTGAAATCATCGGGACTGACGGCCCAGAGCTGGGCGTCCAGTCCGTAGACGGCTATCTTGGGGTACCCGGCGAGCTGCACCGCCTGTTCCAGCGCGGTTTGCAAGTCGCTTTTCGACACGTTCAACCTCTCCCGTTTGGCCCCGCTGGGGTGCGGGATCCGTCGCGGTGGCCACCGCCTGCTCGTTGCTCGCGAGGATCCTCTTCGCCATCGTCGATCAACATGAGCCCCTGATCAAGGGGTGCTCTCTGCGGCTGTGCCCCCATCGCCTCCGCCCGACGGGTTCCTGCCATGAGCGCTTGGTGCTCTTCGCCTGGCGCTTGGCGAAGGCCGGCGTGACGTGCAGACGGTGGATGTGCTCGTAACGGATCTGGTCGATGATGCGCGAAGGCCGCCGGGAGGATGGCGGGTTCCCGACGGCCTTTTCGCTCTTGTGTTTTCCTCGCGGACCGGCAAGGAGTCAGGCGGTGACGCCGCCGTCCACTGCTATGGAGGCGCCGGTGATGTATCGGCCTCCCTCGCCGGCCAGGTGCGCGACGGTCGCGGCGATGTCCGCGGGCTCGCCGTAGTGCCCGAGGGCGGTGTAGGCGCTCTGAGCGTCGGCGCCCGGCCCGTCGGCGGGGTTCATGTCGGTGTCGATCGGGCCGGGATGGATGACGTTGGCGGTGATGCCCCTCGGACCGAGGTCGCGTGCAAGGCCCTTGGTCAGCCCGGTGAGGGCGGTCTTGCTCAATGCATACAGGGTGATGCCGGGGAAAGGTGTGCGGCCGGACAGGCAGCTGCCGATGTTGATGATCCGTCCGCCTTCGGTCATGTGCGTTGCCGCGGTCTGAGCGGCGATGAACGGCGCACGTACGTTGATGGCGAGGACTCGGTCGAAGTCCTCCGGACGAACGTCCTGCAGCGGCCCGAAGGGGAACACTCCCGCGTTGTTGACCAGGACGTCCAACCGGCCGAACTCGCCGGCCGCCCGCTGAACGGCGTCCGTGACCGCCGCGGGGTCGCCGGCGTCTGCCTGGAGGGCCATGGCGCGGCGTCCCATTGCCTTGACCTGCTCCACCACGGCGCGGGCCTGGTCGGTGCTGTGCCGGCAGGTCACCGCCACATCCGCCCCGTCCGCGGCGAGCCGGAGCGCGATCGCCTTGCCGATGCCGCGGCTGCCGCCGGTCACCAGCGCTGCCTTGCCGTCCAGAACTGCAGACATATCGGGACTCCCATCGTGAGCGAGATTTCAGGAGCGAGGGGCGGTTCACCGTCCCTGATGCGCCCCTTGAACCCCGTGCTGCCTCCCCTGGTTGCACCGGGACGCCACGGCCCCCGGAACTACATGCTGGCGGCGGGTGTGTGGCCGGGCCGACTTCGCGAGTCCACGACCGATGGGGTCATTGCGGAGAGCACGGTGCGGCAGGAAGTCGGCGGGCGGGCCTTCCGGTTGGTGACGGGGGCTGGGATGACCACCGTTGCCAACCGGAAGGCCGCTCTCAGGGACGGATCCGTGTCACCTCATCAGTGCTGCAGGGTCAGCAGGCCCGGCCGGTAGGGCAGGAGGCCGTAGTCGCCGCCCGAGCTGGGGTTGCGTCCCTGGTAGAGCAACTGCAGATTGCAGGGGTCAACGGTCATGGTCTGATCGGGGTTGCTGCGGACCAGATCGCCGTGGCTGATGTCGTTGGTCCAGGTGGCGCCGCTGTTGGCCTTGCCGGCGAAGGGGTTGCTCTCCGTCGCGGCCTGCGGTGTCCACGAACCGTCCAGGCTGGTGGCCGTGAACGAGCGGAAGTAGCGGCCCTGCGAGCCGATCGCCTCGACGAGCATGAGGTACCGGTTCTGGCCCTGGAGCTTGTAGACCTGAACGGCTTCGAACAGGTTGTTCGTCGAGTCGCTCATGATCACCGTCGAGGTCGAGCCGAAACTGCCCGGGAAGTTTCCGATGGGCATGCCGGCCCGGTAGATCTTGCCGTTGTCCCCGGCGAAGAACAGGTACATGTTCGTGCTGTCACCGATGAGTGTCTGGTCGATGGGGCCTGTTCCGGAGCCGGAGATGCTTCCGGAGAAGAGCACCTGCTGCGATGACCAGCCGTTCGGATTGGTGGGGTCGCTGGAGGTCCGGTAGGAGAAGGCGGTGCCACCCCACTGGTAGGCGAGCACCCAGATGTTCTTCGGGGCGAAGTAGAAGAGCGTGGGCGCGACGGTGGAGGAGGACATCGTGTTCTGGCTGGCCGAGGCCATGTCGGACCAGTTGGTGAAGAGGCCGAAGTTCATCGAGCCCCACGCCGTTCCCGTGTCGTGCGTCGTCCCGTAGACGAGATGCCTGCCGTTGTAGACGACGGTGGTGAAGTCCTTGAGCGAGACCCAGCCCGACTTCGGGTTCGCCAGCGCGCCGGTCGATGTCCAGCGGTACGTCGACGGAAGAGTGCACGTGCCGGTCGGGGTCGGGGTCGGGGTCGGGGTGGGGGTGGGGGTCGGTGTGGGGGTGGGCGTGGGGGTGCCGGGGTTGCCGCAGGTCACGCCGTTCAGGGCGAACGACGTGGGCACCGGGTTGCTGCCGGTCCACGAGCCGTTGAACCCGAAGTTGGCGCTGCCGCCGGAGGGGATGGAGGCGTTGTAGGAGACGTTGGTGGCGGTCACCGACGAGCCGGACTGGGTCTGGGTGGCGTTCCAGATCTGGGTGATCTGCTGGCCGGCGCCGAAGGACCAGGTCAGCCGCCAGCCGTTGACCGCGTCACCGAGGTTGTTGATGGTGACGCTGGCGTTGAAGCCGCCTGACCAGCTCGAACTGATGGCGTAGTCGACCCGGCAGGCGACGGCGGCCTGGGCGGGCTGCACGGTCAGCAGGCCCGCTCCGGCGAGCAGGACTGCGACGGCGCCGATCACGAGGCCGCGGCGCGAGGCCCGCCGGGGCG
>NZ_JBSFTC010000149.1:0-26849 GCF_053590415.1 Nonomuraea sp. NPDC003201 | reverse complement strand
ATTAGAACGAGCGGTTCTGTTTCAAACCTTCCGCCCACTGACGCCCGATCGAGATAGTTCTCCGAGGCCCTTTCGCCGTTTCCGCGACCGCTCAGCGGTCCTCGTGGACCACATCGCCGTCCACGAACGTCAGGCGCGCCCGCGTCGTCCAGATCTCTCCCGGCGCGAGCTCGAACGGGTCGCGGTCCAGGACCACCAAATCGGCCGGGCGGCCCGGCTCGACGGCTCCGGCCGGAGAGCGGTTGATCCAGGCCGAGCCCGCCGTGTACGCGGTCATGGCGGCGGCCAGGTCGATGCGCTGGCCGGGCAGGAACGGGGTCTGCGCGGTCGGGTAGTCCGCGTGCACCGAGCCACCGGGCTCCGTGCGGTTGACCGCGACGTGCATGCCCTGCAGCGGGTCGGCGTTGGAGACCGGCCAGTCGCTGCCCGCGCAGAAGCGGGTGCCGTGCGCCAGCAGGTCCGCGAACGGGTACTGCCACGACGAGCGCGGCTCCCCGAGGTACGGCAGCGTCAGCTCGTCCATCTGGGCGTGGTGCGTGGCCCACAGCGGCTGCAGGTTGGCCGTGACGCCCAGGGCGGCGAAGCGCGGCACGTCCGACGGCTCGATGATCTGCAGATGGGCGATGTGGTGGCGGTTGCCGGGGTCGGTGCCCTCGAAGCTGTCCAGGGCCTCGCGCACGGCCCGCTCGCCGATGGCGTGGAAGTGCACCTGGAAGCCGAGCCGGTCCAGCTCGGCGACGTACTCCTTGAGCTTGTACGGGTCCACGTACGACAGGCCCGTGCCGCCGCAGAGGCAGTACGGCTCCAGGGTGGCCGCCGTGAAGTTCTCCGTGATGCCGTCCTGCATGATCTTGACCGAGGTCGCCCTGAACCGGTCGAGCCCCTCGGCGGCGGCACGGCGTTCGACCAGCTCCTCGATCTGGTCCAGGCCGCGCGTCCTGTCCCACCACAGGGCGCCCACCACACGCGCCCTGAGCCTGCCTGAGCGGGCCGCGGACAGGTAGGTGGGCAGTTGGTCCTGGGAGCCCGCGTAGGAGCCCACGATGGCGTCCTGCCAGCCGGTGATGCCCAGCGAGAACAGGTGCCGCTGCGCGTCCTCCAGCGCGTCGTCCAGGTCCTGGGCGGTCGGGCGCGGGGTGAGCAGGCCGACGAGGTCCATCGCGCCCTCGTGCAGCACGCCGGTGGGCTCGCCCGCGGCGTCGCGCTCTATGCGGCCGTCGGCGGGGTCCGGCGTGTCCTTGGTGATGCCGGCCAGCTGGAGGGCCCGGGTGTTGACCCAGGCGGCGTGGTGGTCGCGCTGGATGAGGTACGCGGGGCGGTCGAGGAAGTCGAGCTGGTCGCGGTGGGGGAGGCCACCGGGGAACGCCGACATGTCCCAGCCGCCGCCATCGATCCACTCTTTAGCCGCATTTTTCGCGGCATAGTCGGCTATCACGGCTATGTATGCGTCAAGGCCGAAATCTTCTGACAAGTCGCACTTTGCCCGTTCGAGGCCCGCCTGGACCGGGTGCATGTGCGCATCCGTGAAGCCGGGCACCAGCAGGCCACCCTCCAGATCCACCGTCTCGTGGGACGGCGCCTGGCGGGCCAGCTCGCCCTCCGGCCCCACCGCGGCGATCACGCCGTCGCTCACCAGCACGGCCTCGTCCCGCACGCCGCCCGGCGTGAAGACGCGGCCTCCTCGGAAGAGGATGTTCATGGGGTTCCCTTCTGTGGTGGATCCGGCTCGCGTGCTCCGAGCCTGGCGTACATCTTCCCGCCCGGCCCGGTGACCTGCGACAAGCGGGGGCGGTCCTCGAGCTGCCGACGGGCCGTGACGGCGTCGGGCCGTGCGGTGGTGCGATCTCCGCCCCCTGACGAGGCCCGGTCCGGGGGCCCGGTCCGGGGGCCCGCTCGGGCGGCCATGGCGCGTGGTCGCATCGTGGCGGGGGTGCGGAGGCGGGTGCACGGAGGCGGGGGTGATGGAGGGATATATGGGGATAAATCGCATCATTTCGCGATGAAATACGTGATGAAACACATCGTTAGCGGTCGTGTAACAGCTGCCAGGCATGCTCAAGCCATGGGATTCTTGCGCATCCGCACCACGGTGGACGAGCGACCCGGCCGGCTGGCCTCACTCGCCGCGGCCCTGGCGGCCAGGGGCGGCAACATCCTCGGCCTGAGCGTGCAGTCCGATGCGGACGGCACCGTCGACGAGTTCGTCGCCGACATCCCCGCCAACCCCGAGACGGTGCGTGAGGCGCTGGAGGCGGCCGGTGGCCGCCGCGTCCAGGTGGTCCCCGCCACCGCCCACGAGCTGACCGACGAGCCCACCAGGGCGCTGCTGCTGGCCTCCAGGCTGCGTTCCATGCCGTGGCGGCTGCCCGAGCTCCTGGCCGAGCTGCTGCGCGCGGACGACGCCAGGTGGATCTATGGTGAAGCGGTGAGTGATCTTCCCGACCCGACCCAGCTCGTCGTCCCCGTGGCCGCCAGGCGGGCGGTCCGGCTGCGCCGCGCGGAGCTGCCGTTCACGCTGACCGAGGCGGCCAGGGCGGCCTCCTTCGCCCGGCTCGCCCAGCCCGCGGAGACGAGCGCCGCCGAGCGCGCGATCAAGCTCTCCGACGGCGTCGAGGTCACGGTCCGGCCGCTCACCTCGATCTACCGCGAGGCCGTGCGCGACCTGCACGACAGGTGCTCGCCCGAGTCGCGCCGGTTCCGCTACTTCACCTCGATGCCCGCGCTGCCGGCGCGCACGTTCGACCGGCTGTGCGACAGGAGCAGGGGATTCTCGCTGGTCGCCGGGCACGACGGGCAGGTCGTGGCGATGGCCAACCTCATGTTCACCCCCGACCCGGGCATCGCGGAGATGGCCTTCCTGGTCGAGGACCGCTGGCAGGGGCGCGGTCTGGGCACGGCGATGGCCAGGATGCTCGTGCGGAGCGCCCGCGACCTCGGGTACGCCGAGGTCAAGGCCACGATGCTGTCCGACAACGCCAGGATGCGCAGGCTGCTGATCTCCTTGGGCGCCACGCTCGGCTACACCGAGGACCCCGGGGTGATGGAGGCCAGGCTGCCGGTCGGCACGATGGTCTCAGCCTAGGCCCTCTTCGCGCGGCGGCTCTTCCGGCCGATTGTCGGCCTCCGGCCGGATGCCCAGGTGGCGTTCGATGCGCTCCAGGCTCTCCTCGATGCGGGTGAGCCGCTCGCCCAGTACGGAGCCGCCGGCGAAGAACATCTCGGTGGGTCGCTCCTTGGAGCCGCGGCCCACACGGTCGAGCAGGCGCTGCCGTACGTCCGCCAGGTCCGCGCCCGCGTCCACGAGCGCCTGGGCCGCCAGCCCCTCTCCCTCCCTGATCAGCCCGAGCAGGATGTGCTCGGTGCCGATGTAGTTGTGGCGCAGCTGCAGGGCCTCGCGCAGTGACAGTTCCAGGACCTTCTTGGCGCGCGGCGTGAAGGGGATGTGCCCGCTGGGTGACTTGGCGCCGTGGCCCACCTCGCGTTCGACGAAGGCGCGTACGTGGTCGAGTTCCACGCCACAGCCGTCGAGCACCAGCGAGGCCAGCCCCTCGCCCTCGTGGATCAGGCCGAGCAGGATGTGCTCCGTGCCGATGTAGTTGTGGCTCATCATCCGCGCCTCCTCCTGGGCGAGGACGACGACCCGTCGCGCACGGTCGGTGAAGCGTTCGAACACGGGGGCCTCCGTTCGACTGCCACTGCCTCCACTATGCGCTACAAACCAGCGGATGTGGGGTATTTGTCCTGTGTGGATCTTGACGAGGTGGCCGGCCGGCTCTATGCGCTGCCGCCGGCCGAGTTCACCGCCGCGCGCGAGGCCGAGGCCCGCGCGGCCAAGGACGCGGGTGAGGCGGGGCTCGCCCGCGAGATAGCGAGGCTCCGCAAGCCCACGGTGTCCGCCTGGGCCGTGAACCGGGTCGTCCGCGAGCGCCCCGACGAGCTCGCCGAGTTGCTCGACGTGGGGGAGCGGCTGCGCGCGGCCTGGCAGGAGCAGGACGCCGACGCGCTGGCCGAGCTGACCCGGCGCCGGGCCGGCGTCATGGGCAAGGTGGGCAGGCTCGTCAGGCAGGCGGGCGGCCTGTCGCCCGCGGCGGCGGCCGAGGTGGACCAGACGCTGGAGTCCGCCATCGTGGACGCCGACGCGGCCGCGCAGGTGCGCCGGGGCCGCCTGGTCAAGCCGCTCAGCTACAGCGGCTTCGCCCCCGCCCCCGTCCCGCGCGAGCGGCCCGCAAAGCGGCCGTCCCCCGAGGACGAGGCGAAGAAGCGCGAGGAGGCCGAGGCCAGGAGGGCCAGGGAACGCGAGGAGGCCGAGGCCGCGCACCGGGAGTGGCAGGCGGCGCTGGAGTCCGCCGTGCGGGAGCACGACGAGCGCGCCGAGCGGGTGGCGCTGCTGGAGCGGAAGCTGGCCAAGGCCCGCAAGAGGCTCACCGAGAGCGAGCAGCGGCTGGAAGTCGCCCGGCGCGAGGAGCGGCACGCGCGGCAGAGATTGGGCTAGGGTGACGGTGTACGAAACGGTTTCGTACACCAATGAGCCAACGCCCGGACCCGAGGAGTGGCGATGACTGGCTGGACCTCTGACTCCATCCCCGACCTGACCGGCAGGACCGCCATCGTGACCGGCGCCAACAGCGGCATCGGCCGCCCCACCGCGCTGGAGCTGGCCAGGCACGGCGCCCGCGTCATCGTCGCCGCGCGCTCGCCCGAGAAGGGCGAGGCGACCGTGGAGGACATCCTGCGGGCGGTGCCCGGCGGCGAGGTCGAGTACGGCCGGCTCGACCTCGCGGACCTGGCCTCGGTCAGGCGGTTCGCCGAGGGCGTCGACCGGCTCGACCTGCTGGTCAACAACGCGGGCATCGGCATGATCGCGCGGCAGGAGACCAAGGACGGCTTCGAGATGCAGTTCGGCACCAACCACCTGGGCCACTTCGCGCTCACGGGCCTGCTGCTGCCGCTCCTGCTGGCCGCCCCCGCCGCCCGCGTGGTGAACGTCTCCAGCGACGCCCACGCCATGGGCAGGATCGACTTCGACAACCTCGGCCTGGAGCGCGGCTACAGCCGCTTCGGCGCGTACGGACGCTCCAAGCTCGCCAACCTGCTCTTCACCCTGGAGCTCCAACGGCGCGCTGAGAGGGCCGGCACGGGCCTCATCAGCGTCGCCACCCACCCTGGCACCACCGCCACGAACATCGTCAAGCTCGGGCCGCTACAGCCCCTCATGGGCGTGTTCTTCAAGTCGGCGGCGGCCGGGGCGGCGTCCTCGCTCTATGCCGCGACCTCGCCCGACGTCCGCGGCGGCGAGTTCATCGGCCCCAAGCTCAAGCGCCTCACGCCGTCGGAGAGGGCGCGCTCGGAAGCGGACGCCAGGCGGCTCTGGGACGTGTCGACGGAACTGACGGGCGTACGATTCGATGAAATCGCCTACAGCTGAAGGACGTGTGCGTGGCTCCACTAGACCCTGATCGCGACAGGGCCATTCTCGACGCCACGATGGAGCTGTTGTCGGAGGTCGGCTACGACCGGATGTCGGTCGACCAGATCGCCAAACGGGCCAGGGCCAGCAAGGCCACCATCTACCGGCGCTGGTCGGGCAAGCCCGAGCTGGTGGTCGACGTCATCTGCCGGCGCTTCGACATGGACGCGCCCGCGGGCGAGGACACCGGGTCGCTCCGCGGCGACCTGGTCTCCATCTTCCGCGGGCTGTGCCAGACGGTGGAGCGCAAGCACACGCTCGTGATCGGCCTGTCCTCGACGCTGGTGTCCAACCAGGAGCTGGCGCGCACGCTGCGCGCGCACATGCCCACCAAGGACCTCGACGACGTGCAAGGCCTGCTGGAGCGGGCCGCCGAGCGCGGGGAGCTGTCCGGGCCCGTCGACGCCGGGCGGCTCTTCACGCTCGCCGAGGCGCTGGTCTGGCATCGGATGATCTTCGCGGGGCCGCCGTTCGGGGCGGAGTTCGTGGCCGAGTCGGTCGACGGGGTGCTGATGCCGCTGGTGACCGCCTGGTCAAAGGCCTGACCGGGCAGCGTGCGCCAGGTAGGCGCACACGGGGAAGCCCTCCCGCTCGTACGGGGCCGCCAGGCGGGTGTAGCAGGCCCTGATCCGCTCAAAGGTCTCCGGCGGCTGCCTGGCGATCATCGCGAAGCGCGGGCCGCCCGCCTGCACGATGTCGTCCCACCAGGTGGCCAGGTCGACCCGGTGGCGCCAGCGCACCGGATCGACGGCCGCCGCCTCGAACCCCGCCGCCTCCAGCAGCTCGGTGAAGCGCCGCGGCGTGTCGTTGCCGGTGAACGGCCGGGCCGGCGGCTCGTAGGGGACCCCGGCGGCGGCGATGGCGTCGGCGAAGACGTTGGTGGCGGTCATCTCGTCGGACTTCCACCAGGTCAGCGCGATGGTGCCGCCGGGACGCAGCACGCGGTGGAGCTCCTTGAGCGCCCTGGCCGTGTCGGGCACATGATTGATGACGAAATTTCCGGCTATCGCGTCAAATTCCCCGTCGTCGAAGGGGAGCTCGGGGAGCGTGGCCTGGCGGATCGTCGCGTACGGATGGCGGCGCGCGGTCAGCTCGAGCATGCCGGGATCGGCGTCCACGGCCGTGACCTCGGCGCCTAAGGCGAGCGCCGCGGAGGTGACCACGCCGGTCCCGCAGCCGACGTCGAGCAGGCGGGGCGCGCACGCCCGATCGAGGAGGGGGCCGACGGTGTGGGAGCTCAGGTGGGCGAAGCCGCGATCGTACGCTTCGGCGTTGGTCACGCCTTCAACCCTATCCCAGCCGCCGATCCTGACATTCTTCTGTGAGATTTCCCCATGAAGGCTATTTTTTCGGGAAATATCGCTCGTATGGTCGTCGCCATGACCATCGACGCCTTCATCGACGCGCTCCCCAAGGTCGAGCTCCACGTGCACCTGATCGGCTCGGCCTCGGTCCCCACCGTGCTCGAACTCGCCCGCCGCCACCCCGGCGGCACGGTGCCCACCAGCGAGGACGAGCTGCGCCGCTTCTACACCTTCCGCGACTTCCCGCACTTCGCCCAGGTGTACCGGGCCGTCAACGCGCTCGTCACGGAACCCGAGGACGTGGCGACCCTCGTCCTCGGCCTGGCCCGCGACCTGGCCCCGCAGGGCGCCCGTTACGTGGAGCTCCAGGTGACGCCGTACGCCCACCACATCGTCGGCATGCCCATGCGCGAGGTGACGGAGGCTCTTGACCTGGCCGCCGCCCGTTCGCTGGCCGATCACGGGGTGGAGATGGCGTACATCTTCGACATCCCCGGCGAGTACGGCGAGGAGGCCGCCAAGGTGACCGTGGAGCACGCGCTCCAGGAACCTCCCGCCGCGCTGGTAGGTTTCGGGATCGGCGGCATCGAGCAGGAGCGCCCGAAATATCGGGACGCGTACCGATCGGCGTTCTCGGCGGCCCGCGCCGCCGGCCTCCACAGCGTCCCGCACGGCGGCGAGATGTCCGGCCCCGAGACGATCTGGGAGGTCATCGAGGGCTACGGCGCCGAACGCATCGGCCACGGCATCAACTGCCTCGCCGACCCGCGCCTGGTCGCCCACCTGCGCGACACCCAGCTCCCGCTGGACGTCTGCCCCACCTCGAACGTCTGCACCGGCCAGGTCGCCGACCTCGCCGGGCACCCGCTGCCGCGGATGCTGGAGGAGGGTCTGTACGTGACGCTGAACAGCGACGACCCGCCCATGTTCGCCACGACGCTGGCCGACGAGTACCGGGCCGCGGCCCGCGCCTTCGGCTTCGGCACGTCCGAGCTGGCCCAGCTGGCCAGGAACGGCGTGCGGGCGTCGTACCTGGCCGAGGAGCGCAAGCGGGCGCTGATCGAAGAGATCGACCAGCTGGCCGGGTAGGGACGACACAGGGCGGGAACCGCGCGGCCCCCGCCCTGCCCGAAAAAAGCGCCCGAAAAGCGCCCGGAATCAGGGGGACGAGATGCGCCCGAGCTCCGGCGGGATCTTGCTCGCCGCCGCCCGGTCCAGCAGGAACAGCGTGCGCGCCCGCCCTCTGGCACCCGAAGCGGGCACCTGCACGTGCCCCGACTCCGACAGCGCCAGCCGGACGGCGCCCGACTTCTCCTCACCGGCCGCCACCACCCAGACCTCGCGCGAGGACTGGATGGCGGGCAGCGTCAGCGAGATGCGGGTCGGCGGCGGTTTCGGCGCGCCGTGGACGGCCACCACCGGGCGCGTGTCGTACAGCGCGGGCATGCCCGGGAACAGCGACGCCACGTGCGCGTCGGGCCCCATGCCGAGCAGCATCACGTCGAAGGCGGGCACGGGACCGTGGTCCTCCGGCCGGGCCGCCCTGCGCAGCTCGGCCGCGTAGGACTCGGCCGACTCCTCGGCCGTCAGGCCCGAGTCGGGGCCGAGCATGACGTGGACCCGCTCCGGGTTGACGTCCACGTGGTCGAGCAGGGCCTCCCGGGCGCCGGTCTCGTTGCGTTCCTTGTCGCCGGAGGGCAAGAAGCGCTCGTCGCCCCACCAGATGTCCAGCCGGCGCCAGTCGACGGCGTCGCGGGCGGGGGTCGCGGCGATCGCCGCCAGCGTGGCGATGCCGACCGTGCCGCCCGTGAGCACGATCGAGGCCGACCCCTTGGCCGACTGCACGTCGACCAGGCGGGTGATGATCCGTGCCGCCACGGCATTGGCCAGGACGTCGGCGTCGCGGTGGACGACCACGCTGGGAACGCTCACACGTACTACTTTCTCAGCCACTGCGGTCCCAAGTCATCCCTTGTACGTGCGTGCGAACCGCTTGACCGCGGCCTCGTAGATCTCGTCGGGGTCGAGCCTGCGCAGCTCTTCCGCCATCAGCTCGGCGGTCTGGCGCCGGGCCAGGGCCACGTTCCGGTCGGGCTGGCCCGGCCGCGACAGCGTGGCCAGGCGGGCGTCGTGCCGCACCACGGCCAGGTCGCCGTCGTTGAGCTGCAGGCGCACGGCCGTCAGCCCGGGGCCGGAGGAGTCGACGACCTTGACCGGGGCGCCGAGCCGGTCCGACAGCCAGGCGGCCAGCAGCGGCGCGCTCGGGTTGCCGGGAGAGGCCTCCACCACGCCCTTGCGGACCTTGCCCACCGGCTGGTCGAACGCGGCCGCCAGCAGGCTGCGCCACGGCGTCAGCCGGGCCCAGGACAGGTCGGTGTCGCCGCGGGAGTATCCCTTGGCCCTGGTCACCAGCGACTTGACGCCGCCGTCGTCGAAGCCCCTGGCGTCGGTGATCCGGCGCTGCGCGAGGGCGCCGACCGCGTCCTTGGCCGGGACGTCGGGCGCCGCGCCCGGCCACCACACCACGACGGGCGTGTCGGGCAGCAGGAGCGGGCTGACCACGGAGTCGGCGTGCTGGGTCAGCTCGCCGTACAGGCGCAGGACCACGACCTCGCCCGGCGTGGACTCGCCGATGCGCAGCTCCGCGTCCAGCCTGATCGGCTCGTCGGCCTCACGGTTGATCACGACGATGATGCGCGACGGGTGCTCGCGGGCCGCGTCGGTGGCCGCGCGCAGCGCGTCGTACTGGTGGCGCTCCTCGCAGACCACCACGAGCGTCAGCACCATGCCGATGGCGGGCGCGCCCATCTGGTGGCGTAGGTGCGTGAACTGCGCCGAGATCTTCCCAGCCGTCGTGTCCGACAGCATAAAGGTGGTCACGAGTCCTCCTTCGTCGGACTCGCGACTGTGGTGCTGTGTCCGATGGTTGTCTCGCTACGCTCGATCACTAGAGTCTCCTCCACACGCGGCCGTCGCGGGCCATCATCGCGTCGGCCGACGGCGGCCCCCACGAACCGGCCTCGTAGGGCTCGGGCTGGCCCTGCGTGGCCCAGAACTCCTCGATCGGGTCGAGGATCATCCACGACAGCTCGACCTCCCGCTGGTGCGGGAAGAGCGGCGGGTCGCCGATCATCACGTCGAGCAGCAGCCGCTCGTACGCCTCCGGCGACGACTCCAGGAACGACTCGCCGTAGGCGAAGTCCATGGAGACGTCCCGGACCTCCATGGCGGTCCCCGGCACCTTCGAGCCGAACCGCACGGTGATGCCCTCGTCCGGCTGGACCCGCACCACCAGCGCGTTCTGGCCCAGGATCTCGGTGTCGTCCTTGCTGAACGGCAGGTGCGGCGCCCGCTGGAACACCACGGCCACCTCCGTCACCCGGCGGCCCAGCCGCTTGCCGGTGCGCAGGTAGAACGGCACGCCCGCCCACCGCCGGTTGGCGATCTCCAGCTTGACGGCCGCGTACGTCTCGGTCGTGGACTCGGGCGAGATGCCCTCCTCCTGCAGGTAGCCGACGACCTTCTCGCCGCCCTGCCAGCCGGCGGAGTACTGGCCCCGCGCCGTGTTCAGCGCCAGGTTGGCCGGCAGCCGCACGGCCTTGAGCACCTTCTCCTTCTCCCGCCGCAGCGACGAGGCCTCGAACGAGGTTGGGTCCTCCATGGCGACCAGCGCGAGGAGCTGGAGCAGGTGGTTCTGGATCACGTCGCGGGCCGCGCCGATGCCGTCGTAGTAGCCCGCGCGCCCGCCGATGCCGATGTCCTCGGCCATGGTGATCTGCACATGGTCGACGAAGCTGCGGTTCCAGATGGGCTCGTAGAGGTTGTTGGCGAACCGCAGCGCCATGATGTTCTGGACGGTCTCCTTGCCCAGGTAGTGGTCGATCCGGAAGATCGAGCTCTCCGGGAAGGCCGAGTTGGTGATCTCGTTCAGCTCGTGGGCCGACTTGAGGTCGTGCCCGAACGGCTTCTCGATGACCACGCGGCGCCACGACCCCTCGGGCGCGTCGGCCAGCCCGGTCCGCTTGAGCTGCTCCACCACCACGGGGAAGAACTTCGGCGGCACCGACAGGTAGAACGCGTAGTTTCCGCCCGTGCCCCGGGTCTCGTCGATCTCCGCCAGCGCCATGGCCAGCGCGTCGAACGCCCCGTCGTCGGAGAACTCGCCGGGCACGAAGTGGATGCCCTCGCGGATCTGCTTCCAGACCTCCTCGCGGAACGGCGTCCTGGCGTGCGCCTTGACGGCGTCGTGCGTCAACTGGGCGAAATCCTGGTCTTTCCAATCGCGCCGGGCGAAGCCGACCAGCGAGAAGCCGGGCGGCAGCAGCCCCCGGTTGCCCAGGTCGTAAATCGCCGGCAACAGCTTGCGTTTGGCCAGGTCACCCGTCACGCCGAACAACACCATCACGCACGGTCCCGCAACCCGCGGCAGCCGCTTGTCGCGCGGATCGCGCAGCGGGTTGGCGGCGGCCACCTCCTCGGTGGTGGCGGTGCCCGCGACGGCGGCCGCAGCGGTGTGGGCCTCCTCCACGGGTGCTGCCGGGTCAGTCATGTCAAGCCTCCTGTGCTGCTGCGAGCAAACGCGCGACACCCGCCGCGCGATCGGTCAAATGCAGTCGTACGGCGGGCCGTCCGCGGGTCTCGAGCGCCCCCAGGTCGCCGAGCGCCTGGGCCAGCTGGAGCCGCCCCAGCGTGTACGGCCGGCCGGGGACCGTCACGTCCTCGGCCACCGCCCCGGTGATCTGCAGGAACACCCCGTTCTGCGGCCCGCCCTTGTGGTACTGCCCCGTCGAGTGCAGCAGGCGCGGGCCCCACCCGAACGTCACCGGCCGGTTCGTGCGCAACGCGAGCAGCGCCCGCAGCGTCGCCGGGTCGGCCATCATCCAGGCGTCGGTCATCTGCTCGAAGTCGGCCCCGTCGGGCACCGGGGCGTCGAAGGCCGCCATCCGGTCCAGAAAGGCCATGATCGACAGATAGCCGTCCGCCGGTATCGCGTTCAGCAACTCGGCGAACAGTCCGGGCAGGTCCCGGGCCGTGGCCGCGCCGTACACCTCGACGGGCCCGTCCACGAACGACGGCGCGCCGGTCGGCAGGTCGGGCAGGGCCAGCAGCGCCGCGGTGTTCGCCTTCGACTCGGCCACGTTCGGCTGGTCGAACGGGTTGATCTCCAGGAGCAGCCCCGCGAGGGCGGTGGCGTACTCCCAGACCAGGAACTGCGCGCCCAGCGGCCCGTCCACGCGCACGTCCCCGACGTCGGTCTCGATGGCGACGACCAGCTCGTCGCCGCTCTCGTTGGGGTCGGCGCCCACGACGGGCAGCAGCCCCCTGCCCTGCTTGCCGGTGGACTCGGCCACGAGCTGCTCGATCCAGTCGGGCAGCCCGGTGATGGCCGAGAGCTGGTCCTCCAGCAGCAGCTTGTCGCGCCCGGCCAGCGCCGCGCCGCCGAGCGCGGCACCCAGGTCGAGCCCGGGGTTGCCGGTGTCGCGCGACAGCAGCGGCAGCACCTCCCCGGCCTCGTCCAGCAGCCGCGCCACGTCGGCGCCCGCCAGCGCGCTGGGCACCAGCCCGAACGCCGACAGCGCCGAGAAACGGCCGCCGACGTCCGGCTGGGCGAGCACCAGCTCGTAACCGGCCTCCACGGCCCGCTTCTCCAGCGGAGAGCCCGGGTCGGTGACGACCACGACGCGGCCGGAGGGGGCCAGGCCCGCGTCGGTGAACAGCCGCTCGTAGATCCGCAGCAGGGAGTCGGTCTCCACGGTCGAGCCGCTCTTGCCGGCCACGACCACCACCGTGGCGTCGAGCTGCTCGCTCAGCGCGCGCCGCACCTGCGCCGGGTCGGTCGTGTCCAGCACGGTGAGCGGCACGTCGGCGGTCGCGCAGATGACCTCCGCCGCCAGCGACGAGCCGCCCATCCCGGCCAGCACCACGTTGGTCAGGCCCGCGGCGCGGGCCCGCTCGACGAGCCCGCCCAGCACGGGCAGCAGCTCGCGAGAGTAGCGGGGCAGGGTCAGCCAGCCGAGCCTGACCGCCGCCTCCCGCTCGGCGTCCTCACCCCACAGCGTGGGGTCGCCGGCGGCGAGCCGTGCGGGCACGCCGTCGGCGACGAGGCGCCCCGCGACGGAGGAAGCGGCCGAGGCCACCCCCTCCTCGCGGTAGAGCACCTCCATCACGGAACCAGGTTCTTGGTGACGCTCTCGAGCAGCTCGTTCCAGGACGCCTCGAACTTCTCGACGCCTTCGTCCTCCAGCACCTTCACCACGTCGTCGTAGTCGATGCCGGCCTCCTTGAGCGCGGCCATGGTGTTCCAGGCCTGCTCGTAGAAGGGGCGGACCGTGTCGCCGGTGACGTTGGCGTGGTCGGCCGTGGCGTCGAGCGTCTTCTCCGGCATCGTGTTGACGGTGCCGGGGGCGACGAGCTGGTCGACGTACATGGTGTCGGAGTAGTCGGGGTTCTTGACGCCGGTCGAGGCCCACAGCGGCCGCTGCGGACGGGCGCCCGCCGAGCGCAGGCGCTGCCAGCGCTCGGAGTTCATCACGTCCTCGTACGCCGCGTAGGCCAGGCGCGCGTTGGCGATGCCCGCCTTGCCCTTCAGCTCCGGCTTGCCCACCTTGTCGAGCCGCTTGTCGATCTCGGTGTCGACGCGGCTGACGAAGAACGAGGCCACCGACTCGATCGTGGCGAGGTTGAGGCCCTTGGCCTGCGCCGCCTCGAGGCCGGCGAGCCAGGCGTCCATGACCGCGCGGTAGCGCTCGAGGGAGAAGATCAGCGTGACGTTGACGCTGATGCCCTCCGAGAGCGCCTGCGTGATCGCGGGCAGACCCTCGACCGTGGCCGGGATCTTGATCAACAGGTTGGGCCTGTCGACCATCCACCACAGCGCCCGGGCCTCGGCGACCGTCTTCTCGGTCTCGCGGGCCAGGCGCGGGTCCACCTCCAGCGACACGCGGCCGTCCACGCCGCCCGTGGCGTCGAAGACGGGGCGCAGCACGTCGGCGGCCCAGCGGATGTCGTAGGTGGTGATGGCGCGCACGGCCTCGCCCACGTCCACGCCGCGTACGGCGAGGTCGTGGAGCTGGGAGGCGTAGGCGTCGCCCTTGCTGAGCGCGTTGGCGAAGATCGTCGGGTTGGAGGTCACCCCGACGACGTTCTTCTCGCGGATCAGCTGCTCCAGGTTGCCCGTGCGCAGTCGCTCACGGCTGATGTCGTCGAGCCAGATGGCAACGCCCTGGCCGGACAGTTTCTTGAGGATCTCGCTCATCTCTTCTTCAGTTTCCCGTCGTCTCGCCCTTTTCCTGACCAAGCTTGGCCAGGCTCGCATGTGCCGCCGCCGCCACGCGCTCCGCCGTCAGCCCGAACAGCTCGTACAAAGTCTTGTACGGGGCGGAGGCACCGAAGTGTTCGAGACCGACCACTTCGCCGCATTCGCCGACGAACTCGTGCCAGCCGAGCGCGATGCCGGCCTCGACCGCGACGCGAGCCCGGATCGACGAAGGCAGAACCGTCTGCCTATATGCGATGTCCTGCCCCTTGAACCATTCGACACACGGCATCGACACGACCCGCGTCGGGATGCCCTTGCCCTCCAGCAGTTCGCGGCCCGCCAGTGCGATCTCCACCTCGCTGCCGGTGGCGATGAGGATGACCTTGGGCTGGCCGTCGGAGGCCTCGCGCAGGATGTAACCGCCGTGGGCCACGCCCTCGGCGCTGGTGCCCTCGACGACCGGCAGGTTCTGCCTGGTCAGAGCCAGGGCGGCGGGCCGGTCGGTGTGCTTGAGCACGGCCTTCCAGGCGTACGCCGTCTCGTTGGCGTCGGCCGGGCGCACCACGTCGAGGCCGGGGATCGCGCGCAGCGACCACAGGTGCTCGATCGGCTGGTGGGTGGGGCCGTCCTCGCCGAGGCCGATGGAGTCGTGCGTCCACACGTACGTGACCGGCAGCTTCATCAGCGCGGCCAGGCGCACCGAGGGGCGCATGTAGTCGGAGAAGACCAGGAAGGTGCCGCCGTACGGGCGGGTGCCGCCGTGCAGGGCGATGCCGTTGAGGATGGCGCCCATGGCGTGCTCGCGGATGCCGAAGTGCAGCGTGCGGCCGTAGCGGTTGCCGGGGAACTCCTTGGTCTGGAACTCCTCGGGGATGAAGGACGGCTCACCCTTCATCGTGGTGTTGTTCGACTCCGCCAGGTCGGCCGAGCCGCCCCACAGCTCCGGCAGCACCGGCGCCAGCGCGCTGAGCACGTCTCCGGAGGCCTTGCGGGTCGAGATCGACGCGCCCGTCTCGAACGACGGCAGCGCCCTGGCCCAGCCGTTGGGCAGCTCGCGCTGGGAGATGCGGTCGAACTCCTCGGCGCGCTCGGGGTTGGCCAGCCGCCACTCGGCGTAGCCCTTCTCCCACTCGGCGTGCTCGGCGCGGCCGCGCTGGGCGACGCCGCGGGCGTGCTCCAGCACCGCGGCCGGGACGTCGAACGTCTTGGCCGGGTCCAGGCCGAGGACTTCCTTGGTGGCGGCGACCTCCGCCTCGCCCAGGGCCGAGCCGTGGATCTTGCCGGTGTTCTTCTTGTTCGGGGCCGGCCAGCCGATGATCGTGCGCAGCCGGATGAAAGAGGGCCGGTCGGTCTCCGCCTTGGCCGCCTGCAGCGCGTCGTAGAGCGCCTGGACGTCCTCGGCGTACTCGCCGGTCTCGGTCCAGTCGACGCTCTGGGTGTGCCAGCCGTAGGCCTCGTAACGCTTGACCACGTCCTCGGACTTGGCGATCAGCGTGTCGTCCTCGATGGAGATCTGGTTGTCGTCCCACACGACGATGAGGTTGCCCAGCTTCTGGTGGCCGGCGAGGGAGCTGGCCTCGTGGCTGATGCCCTCCTCGATGTCGCCGTCGCTGACCACGCACCAGATGTGGTGGTCGAACGGCGAGCCGCCGGCCTCGGTGTCGGGGTCGAACAGGCCGCGCTCGCGGCGGGCCGCCATCGCCATGCCGACCGCGTTGCCCAGGCCCTGGCCGAGCGGGCCCGTGGTGGTCTCGACGCCCGCCGTGTGGCCGTACTCGGGGTGACCGGGCGTCAGGCTGTCCCACTGGCGCAGCCGGCGCAGGTCGTCGAGCGTGAGGCCGTAGCCGGACAGATAGAGCTGGATGTAGAGCGTCAGGCTCGAGTGGCCACACGACAGCACGAAACGGTCGCGCCCGGCCCACTTGGGATCGGTCGGGTCGTGACGCATCACACGCTGGAACAGCAGGTATGCGGCGGGAGCCAGGCTCATGGCGGTGCCGGGGTGACCCGAGCCCGCCTTCTCCACTGCGTCCATCGCCAGGGCTCGAACGACGTCGACCGCCTGCTTGTCCAGGTCGGTCCATTCGAGGGCTGGCACGAGTTCGGTGCTCAAGTGCTCGATCTCCGGAATCTAGTAGTCATTGATTGGCTATCCCGCCCACACGGGACCCTAACCGAGTGGAGCTGGCGAACGATTCCCATCCCACCCGCACGTGTCCATGTGCGGCGCAAGCCCCCCATTGGCCGGACCGGCCGCCCCTGCGACTACAGTTTGTTTGTTCGCAGGGGCGTCACGGCGCCCACCCATGGATCCGCTCTAATCAGAGGTTACGCGTTGACTCCGCACAGGCTGGAAGCGCCTTGACGGTGCTGACCAACAGGCAGGCGACGGCCCGATCTCCGCAGGTGGAGGGGCCGCGCTCGATCGGCATGATCGTCAAGGCCTACATCGCGCTCACCAAGCCGCGGATCATCGAGCTGCTGCTGATCACGACGCTGCCGGTGATGTTCCTGGCGGCGGGCGGCCTGCCGCCGCTGTGGACGTCGATCTCGGTCATGGTGTTCGGCACCCTATCGGCGGGCAGTGCCAACGCGCTCAACTGCTATGTGGATCGCGACATCGACCAGAAGATGCGCCGCACCCGCCGCAGGCCGCTGGCCAGGCACCAGGTGTCGCCGCGGGGCGCGCTGGTCTTCGGCATCGTGCTCGGCGTGCTGTCCCTGGTGGGCCTCTGGGTGACCACCAACTGGCTGGCCGCGATGCTGTCCACCGGGGCGATCCTGTTCTACGTGCTCGTCTACTCGATGATCCTGAAGCGCCGCACGGCCCAGAACATCGTGTGGGGCGGCATCGCGGGGTGCATGCCGGTGATGATCGGCTGGGCCGGCATCACCGAGCGGCTCGACTGGGCGCCGCTGGTGCTGTTCGGGGTGGTGTTCTTCTGGACGCCGCCGCACACCTGGACGCTGGCCATGCGCTACAAGGAGGACTACGCGGCGGCCAAGGTGCCCATGCTGCCCGTCGTGGCCACCGAGCGGCGCGTGATCCTGGAGTCGATCGCCTACACGTGGGCGACCGTGCTGTGCTCGCTGGCGCTGTGGCCGGTGGCCGGCACCACGCTGTTCTACCCGATCGTGGCCGCCGTCCTCGGCGCCATGTGCCTGTGGGAGGTCCACCGCCTGCTGGCCCGGCTCAACGCCGGCAAGACCGGCGTCGACCTGCGCCCCATGCGCTTCTTCCACTGGTCCAACGCCTACCTGGCGCTGCTGTTCCTGGCCGTGGCCATCGACCCGCTGCTGGCCTGACGGTCATGCGGCCGCGTGTCCGGACGGTGAGGCTGTCTTGACCGGCACGGACCCCGGCCCTCTGATCCGTTAAAGTCACCGTATGGCGACCCGTGATCCACGCTGGGTGTTGAAGGACCGCCCGTCGTTCGCTTTGATCATCGGGCTCGTCCTCACCGGCGTATGCGCTCTGGTCTCGTTCTCCTTCGACGTGCTCAACGGCGCTCCCGTGCAGTTCTTCATCGCGCTCGCGCTGGCGCTCGCGCCGGTGCCGCTGCTGCTGGCGGCCGTCCTGGCGCTCGACCGGATGGAGCCGGAGCCGCGCAGCAACCTGATCTTCGCCTTCGCCTGGGGCGCGGGCGTCGCGGTGCTGGTCGCCGGTCTGATCAACTACCTCAACCTGCACTACATCATCGACACCGCCAAGCTGTCGGAGGCCGGCGCCCGCAACGTCGCGGCCACCTTCGGCGCGCCCGTGGTGGAGGAGACGATGAAGGGGCTGGTGCTGCTCGGGCTGCTCAGGTTCCGCAGGGCCGAGCTCGACGGCCCCACGGACGGCATCATCTACGCCAGCATGGTCGGGCTCGGCTTCGCCATGAGCGAGAACGTCAGCTACTACCTCGCCGCGCTGTCCAACTCCGGCGTGAAGGGGCTGGCGGTCACCGTGGTGCTGCGCGGCATCCTGTCGCCGCTGGCCCACCCGCTGTTCAGCTCGATGATCGGCGTCGCCGTGGCCTACGCCGCCCGGCGCGAAGGCCCCGAGCGGGTCTTCTACATCCTGGCGGGCTGGTCGGGCGCGATGATCCTGCACGGCCTGTGGAACGGCCTGGCCTCCTACGGCGGCTTCCCCGGGCTCGTGGTGGCCTACCTGGCGCTGCTGGCCGTGCTGATCGTGCTCATCGGCGTGGTGTTCAAGGACCGGCGGCGCATCGTGGCCCTCATCCAGCGCTACCTGCCGCCGTACGAGCCGACCAAGCTGGTCACCCAGGCCGACATCTACATGCTGTCGACGTTCCCCCGGCGGCGCCAGGCCAGGCAGTGGGCCAAGGCCCACGGCGGCAAGCGCGGGCTGCGCGCCATGCGCGACTACCAGCTGGCCGCCACCGAGCTGGGCCTGCTGCACGAGCGGGCGGCCCGCCACATGGTCGACGAGCAGGGCTTCCACGAGGAGCAGCGGGCGCTGCTGGAGTGCATGAGCACGGCCCGGGCGGACTTCCCGGTGCCGACGGCGCACGCCAGGTCGGCCGCGCGGGGCACCCCGCCGCCCGGCTACGCGCCCGGCGCGCCGGGCTGAGCCAGGATGTTCGTCAGGGAGACCTCGCGCGGGCCCGGATAGACCGGGTCGGAGTGGAGCACCATCGCGTCGGCGAACGCCTTGGCGGTGGCGAGCAGCTCGCGGGTGGCGTAGGCGTACGTGGGCGCGGCGAACTCCCTGGTCGAGTCGTCACCCACCCCGAACGCCTCGAGCCCGGCCGTCCGGCACAGCGTCACGGCCCTGGGCACGTGGAACTCCTGCGTCACGACCGTCACCTTCCGCGCCCCGAACACCTTGCGCGCCCGCACGCACGAGTCCCACGTGTCGAACCCCGCGTAGTCCAGCACCATCACCTGGTCCGGCACGCCCCTGCGGAGCAGGTAGTCGCGCATGGCCGTCGGCTCGTCGTACTCCTTGCGGCTGTTGTCGCCCGACAGCAGCAGGGCCCGTACCTTGCCGGCCCGGTAGAGCTCGGCGGCGATGTCGAGCCGGTGGGCCAGCATCGGCGTGGGCTGCGTGCCGTACAGGCCCGCGCCCAGCACCAGCGCGGCCTGCGCCGCCGGCACCCGCCCGAGCCAGGCGTCGCCCACGGCCGTCACCCGGTGCGCCGAGCTGCCGAGCCAGGCCCACGTCATGGGCGCCAGGGAGAGCACGCTGACCAGCACCAGACCCTGGTACGCGCGCCGCAGGGCCTTCCGAGTGGGGCGGACTTTCAGTAACAAATCACACCCTCCAGGGAGTGGGGGAGTGGCGGACCGATCACCTCATACCCTGGCATATCCACTCAGACGGCGGCGGGTGCTCCGGCGGCTTCGGCGGGGGAGTGGCCGGCGGGGGCGGTCTGCGGGGAGCGGGTGCGCAGCGAGGTGACCACCCTGAGCGCGGCGATCCAGACCAGCGTGGAGCCGAGCACGTGCAGCAGCACCAGCCTGGCGGGCACGGCCAGGAAGTACTGCGTGTAGCCGATCACGCCCTGGCCCAGCTCCACGGCCAGCAGCGCCAGCGCCGCCCGCCGGGCGGGCCGCGGCGCCTTGCTCACGTGCAGGGCGAACAGCACCGCGAACGTCAGCCCCACCACGATGTACGCGACGTCGGCGTGCAGCCGGGCCACCGCCTCGATGTCGAGGTCGAAGCGGGAGGCCATCTCGTCGCCCGAGTGCGGGCCCGTGCCGCTCACCCCGACCCCGACCACCAGCAGCGCGAACACGGCCGCGAGCAGCGCGTAGCCGAGCCTGCGGATGTCGCGGTGGGTCACCCGCCGCGCCGGCCCGTCGCCCTCGCCCGCGCGGGCGTACAGCATCCAGCAGGCGGCGATCAGGCCGATGGAGATGAGGAAGTGCATGCCCACGGTGAACGGGTTGAGCATCGTGCTGACCACCAGGCCGCCCCACAGCGCCTGGGCCAGGACGCCCGCCGGCTGCAGCAGCGCCAGCGTCATCAGCGAGCGCCTGCGCGGCGCCAGCCGGAACGCCGACAGCACGCACGCCACACCCACCGCCAGCACCAGGAACGTCAGCAGCCGGTTGCCGAACTCGACGAGCATGTTGAGCATCGACACCTCGGGGTGCGCGACCGGGATGAAGCTGTCCGGCGTGCACTTGGGCCAGGTCGGGCAGCCCAGCCCGGAACCGGTGACGCGCACGCCCGCGCCCGTCACCGCGATGCCCGCGTTGACCACCACGGACGCCATCGCCCAGGCCCGCATCGACTGCGTCGTGGGCGCCCAGAAGGAGAACAGGCGGCGCACGTGGCGGTTGGGGTGGTCCGTGGGTAGCTTCACGCCATCGATGGTACGGGCCCACCCACCCGGTCCCCCCACCGGTCACCTCACCCCTGACCACGCACGCCCCCCTCGGCTCGGCCGCCCACCCTCCTCCCACGGGCCTCACTCACAGCGCCTCCGCGCGGGTGGTGGGCCGGCGGCGGGGCGCGTGGGCCATCCCTCCGCGAGGGGAGCTTGGCCGGGTGCGGTGAGGTGGTGATATGCCGTCGGTGGGTAGCGGCGGGGGCAGGGGGCGCGGCGCGGGCGGAGTGTCGTCCGTCCGGTGGAAAGGGCCTTCTCAAGAGAGCGGGGTATGTGACATATTACAGATCTGGGAGGTGATGGATGTCCGACGTCATCGTGGTCGGCGCCGGAGTCGTGGGCGCCGCATGCGCCTACTACGCCGCGCGCGCCGGTCTCGACGTGACCGTGGTCGACCGTGGCCCCGTGGCGGGCGGCACGACCGGCTCCGGCGAGGGCAACGTGCTGGTGTCCGACAAGGAGCCGGGCCCCGAGCTGGAGCTGGCCCTGCTGTCCAACCGGCTCTGGCGCTCGCTGGCGGACCTCGGCGGCTTCGAGTTCGAGCCCAAGGGCGGCCTGGTGGTCGCCGAGACCCCCGAGGTCCGGCGGCAGCTCGCCGAGCTGGCCGCCAAGCAGGACGTGGAGCACACCCTGGTGTCCGGCGAGTCGCTGCGCGACTACGAGCCGCACCTGGCCGAGGGCCTGGCCGGCGGGGTGTACTACCCCGAGGACGCCCAGGTGCAGCCCATGCTGGCCGCCGCGCGCCTGCTCAGGCACGGCGCGGAGAGCTTCGGCCACGGAACGCTCCGGCTGCGCCTCGGGGCGGCGGTGACCGGGTTCGTGCGGAAAGGCGACCGGATCGCGGGCGTGCGCACCTCCCAGGGTGACGTGCTCGGCGACGCGGTGATCAACGCGGCGGGCACCTGGGGCGGCGAGGTGGCCGCGCTGGCGGGGGTTGATCTGCCGATCCTGCCCAGGCGCGGGTTCATCCTCGTCACCGAGCCGCTGCCGGAGCCGCTGATCAGGCACAAGGTCTACACCGCCGCCTACGTCACGAACGTGGCCAGCGACTCGGAGGCCCTGGAGACGTCGGCGGTCGTGGAGGGCACGCCCGCGGGCACCGTGCTCATCGGGGCCAGCAGGGAAAGGGTCGGGTTCGACCGGACGACGTCGGTGCCGGTGCTCGCCCGCCTGGCCGAGCAGGCCGTGGCGCTGTTCCCCGCGCTGCGCGAGGTGCGGGCCATCAGGTCGTACTGCGGGTTCCGGCCGTACTGCCCCGACCACCTGCCCGTCATCGGCGCCGACCCGCGGGTTCCCGGGCTCTATCACGCCTGCGGGCACGAGGGGGCGGGCATCGGGCTCGCCCCGGCGACCGGTCACCTGCTCGCGCAGGTGCTCACCGGCTCCCCGGCCGACCTGGACCTGCGGCCCTTCCGGCCGGATCGCTTCGCGGAGGAGTCCTCTTGACGTTCCACATCACGATCGACGGGCGTCCGGTGCCCGTCGTGCCCGGGCAGACGATCGGGGCGGCGCTGCACGCGGCCGGGGTGCGGTCGTGGCGCAGCACCCGCTTCGGCGGGCGGCCCCGCGGGCTGTTCTGCGGGATCGGGGTTTGCTTCGACTGCCTGATCTCGGTCAACGGGCGGGCCCCTGAGCGGGCCTGCCTGGTGGAGGCCGCGCCCGGTGACGAGGTGACGACGTCATGACGTACGACCTGGTGGTGATCGGCGGCGGGCCCGCGGGGGTGGCCGGCGCGCTCACGGCGGCGCTGGCCGGACTGCGGGTGGCGCTCCTGGACTCGTCCGTACGGCTCGGCGGCCAGTACTTCCGCCACGCCGCCGACCCCGAGCCCGCGCCCGGCCTGGACCGCTTCCTGTGGCAGGCGCGGGCCCTGGACGCCCGCGCCGAGGTGCTGCCGCGCCACCAGGTGTGGAGCGTCACCCGCGAGCCCGGCGGGGACCTGGTCGCGCACTGCGTCACGCGTGGCGCGGACTCCACCGAGCGGCAGGTCGTCCTGCGGGCGCGGCGGCTGCTGATCGCGACCGGCGCGCACGACCGGCCGCTGCCGTTCCCCGGGTGGGACCTGCCCGGCGTCCTGACCGCCGGCGGCGCGCAGGCGCTGCTCAAGGGCAACGGCGTCGTGGCGGGCAGGCGGATCGTCGTCTCCGGCACCGGCCCGTTCCTGCTGCCCGTGGCCACCGGGCTGGCCGCGGCGGGTGCTCGGGTGCTCGGGGTGCTGGAGGCGAACGGCGGGCTCGGGCTGGCCAGGCATCCGCTGCTGGCCCTGGGCAAGGCCGGGGAGGCCGCCGGGTACGCCGCGAGCCTGGCCAGGCACCGCGTGCCGTACCGGACGCGCCAGGCGGTCGTCGCGGCGCACGGGGAGCGCGAGGTGGAGGCCGTCACCGTGGCCCGCCTCGACCAGGAGTGGAACGTTCTCTCCACCCGCGTCGTCGCGTGCGACACGGTGGCCGTCGGGTACGGGTTCGTGCCGCAGATCGAACTGGCCACCCAGCTCGGCTGCGCCACCCGGAACGACGTGGACGGCAGCCCCGTGCTCGACGTGGACGCCGCCCAGCGCACCTCCGTCCCCGGCGTCTGGGCCGCAGGGGAGCCCACGGGCGTGGGCGGCTGGCTCCTGTCCGAGACGGAGGGCCGCATCGCCGGCCGCGCCGTGGTGGCCGACGCGCGCTCCCCCCGGTCGGCCTCAGGGGCGGATTCGGGGCTGCTGCTGCGGCGCCGGGAGCGCGGGCGGGCCTTCGGGGAGGCGCTGCAGCGGGCGTACCCCGTCAAACCCGGCTGGCAGGGCTGGCTGCGCGACGACACGCTGGTGTGCCGCTGCGAGGAGGTGCCGCTGGCCCGCGTACGCGAGGCGCAGGACCTCGGCGCCACCGACGCGCGCTCGATCAAGCTGCTGGCCAGGCCCGGCATGGGCTGGTGCCAGGGCCGCATCTGCGGCTACGCCGTCTCCTGCCTGGCCGGGGAGCCGCAGCGGCCGCCCCGGCGCCCCATCGCCCAGCCCGTCACCCTCGGCGCCCTGGCCGAGCTTCCCGACGATTCCGATCTTCCCGACGTTCCCCCCGCTCACTGACCCTGACATGGAGGACTTTCCCATGGACAACCGCACCAAAGCCTGGCACGGCATCATGGTGGCCACCGCGCTGCCGCTGCGCGACGACCTCTCCGTCGACTACGACGGCTACGCCGACCACTGCCGCTGGCTGGTCGAGAACGACTGTGACGGCGTCGCGGTCAACGGTTCGCTGGGCGAGTACCAGACGCTCACCGCGGAGGAGCGGGCCAAGGTGGTCGAGACCGCCGTCCAGGCCGTCGGCGGGCGCCGGGTGATGGCCGGAGTGGGCGCGTACGGCGCCGCGGAGTCGCGCCGGTGGGCCGAGCAGGCGGCCGAGGCCGGCTGCGGTTCGCTGCTCCTGCTGCCGCCCAACTCCTACCGCGCCGACGAACGGGCCGTCATCGAGCACTACCGCGAGGTCGCCAAGGTGGGCCTGCCCGTCGTGGCCTACAACAACCCGTACGACACCAAGGTGGACCTGACTCCCGCGCTGCTGGCCAAGCTGCACGAGGAGGGGCTGATCGTGGCGATCAAGGAGTTCAGCGGGGACGTGCGGCGCGCGTACGAGCTGGCCGAGCTGGCCCCCGAGCTGGACCTGCTGATCGGCTCCGACGACGTGCTGCTCGAGCTCGCCGTGGCCGGGGCCGTGGGCTGGATCGCCGGCTACCCCAACGCGCTGCCCGTCTCCAACGCCGCGCTCTACCGCGCCGCCGTCGCCGGCGACCTGGAGAGCGCGCTGCCTCTTTACAGGACCCTGCACCCCCTGCTGCGCTGGGACTCCAAGACGGAGTTCGTCCAGGCCATCAAGCTGTCCATGGACCTCGCGGGCCGCCACGGCGGGCCGTGCAGGCAGCCCAGGCAGCCGCTGACGGACGAGCAGGCCGCTATCGTGCGAGCGGCGACCGAGAAGGCTCTGGCAGAAGGGCTGCGATGAGGACAAAACGCGTTTTCCACGCCGTCGACTCCCACACCGAGGGCATGCCCACCCGCGTCATCACCGGCGGGATAGGCGTGATCCCGGGCGCGAGCATGGCCGAGCGGCGCGTCTATTTCCGTGACAACCTCGACCACATCCGCACCCTGCTGATGACCGAGCCGCGCGGCCACTCCGCCATGAGCGGCGCCATCCTGCAGCCGCCCACCCGGCCGGACGCGGACTACGGCGTGCTGTTCATCGAGGTGTCGGGGCTGCTGCCGATGTGCGGGCACGGCACCATCGGCGTGGCCACCGTGCTCGTCGAGACGGGCATGGTCGAGGTCGTGGAGCCGGTCACCACCGTGCGCCTGGAGGTGCCCGCCGGGCTCGTCGAGGTGGACGTGGCCGTCGAGGACGGCCAGGCCATGGCGGTGACGCTGCGCAACGTTCCCTCCTACAGCGACCGGCTCGACGCCGTCGTGAAGGTGCCCGGGTTCGGGGAGATCCCGTACGACCTCGCGTACGGCGGCAACTTCTACGCCGTCGTCGACCTCGACTCCTACGGCCTGCCCTTCGACCGCAGGGCCAAGAACGAGATCATCGCCGCCGGCCTGGCCACCATGGAGACGATCAACGCGGCCGACGAGCCCGTCCACCGCGAGGACGACCGCATCCGCGGCTGTCACCACGTCTACTTCGCCGCCCCCGGCTCGGACGCCCACCACTCGCGGCACGCGATGGCCATCCACCCTGGCTGGTTCGACCGCTCGCCGTGCGGCACCGGCACCAGCGCGCGGATGGCGCAACTGCACGCCAGGGGGGAGCTGCCGCTCGGCCGGGACTTCGTGAACGAGTCGTTCATCGGGACCCGGTTCATCGGGCGGCTGCTGGAGGAGACCACCGTGGGCGGCCGGCCGGCCGTCGTGCCCTCGATCACCGGCCGTGCCTGGGTCACCGGCACCGCCCAATACTTCCTGGACCCGCGCGACCCGTTCCCCGCCGGGTTCGAGCTGTGAGCGAGCGTGACGAACGTGGTTCCGGCCTGGCCGGGACCACGATCACGACGACCGACTACCACACGGGTGGGGAGCCGTTCCGGATCGTGACCGGCGGCGTGCCCGAGGTCCCCGGGCCGGACGTGCTCTCGCGCCGCTCCACCGCCGTCGCCGACCCCCGCTTCGACGACGTGCGGCGGCTGCTGTGCCAGGAGCCGCGCGGCCACGCCGACATGTACGGCTGCTTCCTCGTCCCGCCGGACGACCCGGGGGCCGCGTTCGGGGCGCTGTTCTGGCACAAGGACGGGTTCTCCACCGCCTGCGGCCACGGCACCATCGCGCTCGGCGCCTACGCCGTGCACGAGGGGCTGGTGGCCGCCGACCCCGACGGGGAGACCGACGTGGTCGTCGACGTGCCGTCGGGACGCGTCACGGCGCGGGTGCGCTGCTCCGGGGGCAAGGTGACCGGGGTGACGTTCGTCAGCGTGCCGTCGTTCGTGGTGGCGCGGGATGTGGCCGCCGCCAGGACCAAGGTCGACGTCTCGTACGGCGGCGCGATCTACGCGTCGCTGCCCGCCGCGGCGGTGGGCCTGTCCGTGGAGCCCGCGAACCTGACGGCGCTCATCGGCCACGCCCGCCGCATCAAGGCCGACCTGGCGGACCATCCGGCCGCCCGGCACCCGTCCGACGACCGGCTGTCCGGCGTCTACGGCGTGATCTTCTACGACGAGCTGCCCGACCGGGACGGGGCGGCGCACCAGCGGAACGTGACGGTGTTCGCCGACGGGGAGGTGGACCGCTCGCCCTGCGGGTCGGGCACGGCGGCGCGGATGGCGCTGCTGCACGACTCGGGGCTGCGCGCGCCCCTGATCCACGACAGCGTCGTCGGGAGCACCTTCCTGGCGCGGGTGGCCGAGGTGCGCGACGAGGGGGTCGTCCCGGAGATCGAAGGCATGGCCTACCGGACCGGGCGGCACGTCTTCGAGCTCGATTCCGACGATCCGATGGGTGTGGGGTTCACGCTGCGATGACCGGACTGCCATATCTCGACGCCGCCACGGTGGAGCGGCTGGTGCCGATGGGGCGCGCCGTACGGATCCTGGAGGACGCCCTGCGCGCCGGCCTCGACCCGGAGGCCACGCCGCAGCGGCCGATCGTGGACCTGCCGGCCGGGCAGCTCCTGCTCATGCCCGCCGCGGCCGGACGGTACGCGGGGGTGAAGGCCGTCACCATCGCGCCCGGCAACCCCGATCGCGAGCTGCCCCGGATCCAGGGGACGTACCTGCTGTTCGACGGCGACACCCTGACCCCGCTCGCGGCCCTGGACGGGATCGCGCTCACCTCCCTGCGCACCCCCGCCGTCTCGGCGCTCGCCGTCAGCCACCTGGCGGACGGGGACGCCCGGCGGCTGGTGGTGTTCGGGAGCGGCCCGCAGGCGTGGGGGCACGTGCTCGCGCTGCGGGAGGTGCGGCCCATCGAGGACGTGACCGTGGTCGGGCGCGACCGGGACCGCGCG
>NZ_JBSFTC010000148.1:0-27057 GCF_053590415.1 Nonomuraea sp. NPDC003201 | reverse complement strand
TCCCAGCACATCCGAGCCCTCCGACTGGTGGTAACGCTACAAATCCATCCGATCACACTGCGACATCACGGGCATGGACTCGCGAACCGCACTCTCACTCGCCTACCTGCCGGCGGAAGCGGCCCGGGCGCCCGCCCATGGTGCGCTCCATCCGTGCCCTCATCCTGCGTCTGGTCCGCGAGAACCCGGCTGGGGCTATCGGCGGGTTCGCGGAGAACTCACCACGCTCGGCATCAAAGTCGCACCGTCCACGGTGTGGGAGATCCTCAAGCAGGAAAGTTTCGATCCGGCGCCCGAGCGGGCGTCCAGCACGTGGGCCGACTTCCTACGCTCGCCAGCCGACGCCCCGCTAGCCTGCGATTTCATCGAGACCGTCACCTTGAACGGGCAACGCCAGTACATCCTGGCGGTCATCGAGCATGCCACCAGGCGTGTCCGTGTGCTCGGCACCACCGCGCACCCGAGCATGAGCTGGGTCACCCAGGCGATCAGGAATCTGGCGATGGATCTGAACGATGCGGGCTGCCGGGCGCGCTATCTGATCCAAGACAAGGATGGGAAGTTCCCAGCCCTCATGGACGATACCCTCGCCGACGCCGACATCAAGACCGTGCTCACCGGCATCCGGATGCCGCGGATGAACTCGATCATGGAACGGTGGGTGCAGTCGTGCCGCCACGAACCCCTCGACCGCTGCCTCGCATGGAACGAACGCCATCTGCGGCACGCCCTGCGCGAGTACGAACGGTTCTACAACCAGCACCAAGCCCATCAAGCCCTGGACCAAGCAGCGCCACTGCGCACCGTCCCCGATCCGATCACGGATCCATACGCCGACGAGACCGGCTCGGCGGCGTCCTCCACGAGTACTCACATGCGGCTTGAACTGCATGGATGGAATTATCGGCAGGCGCAGTGTGGCCGTGCTGTCCATAGACATGCCTGCCGGTTAGCTGACGCGCGGGACTACACCATCGCCATGGTTGGCCAGGACGGCATCGCCGTCCTGGCAATCCGGCCGCAGGCATGGTCACTGTGATTCTCTGTGAATACGAGGCCATCCTTGGAAGAAAATCGCGGCGACGTTGATCACTCCGAGGGCGTCCGGAACAGGCGAGCACGCATGGAGCACCATGCCCCTAGAACTTCATTCCGCTCAGGGCTCAGCATCACCGTTACTCCAGGCCAGCATCATGATTACGAGCCGCCCTGCGGAATTCGAACACGCGGCCATTGGATTAAGCAGTCGAAGTCCCCAGAATTCGTGCGCGACCACTACCGAAGTTTGAGACAAGGCATTCTCTACATGTTCAGCAAATCATTGGCAACGCGCTGCTTTCGATAAATCAAGTATTGGCCGCCAACGCACGCTGTGCCGTTTGATAGTAGTTGATGCCGCCTCCTCGTACATTGCGTGTCAGACAATGCCAGGCCCTGACGCCGTGTGACAGGGCGTACGAGCACGCACGGAGCACGGTGGCGTCCTGCGGGCATGTTATAGCTCCCACTATTTCTTCTTACCTGATCGGCGTCATCCTGATTCGATGGAAAAGACCTGTCCTTGCCTCCATTCTGCGCGGTCAGTCTCACGCTGTCTGTCGAGGCGTTGCAAGTTTCTTTCCTATCCTGCTCGTGGTAGAGCCGCTGTGCGGGATCAGGCTCCCAGCCAGCCGAGCAGAGGGCCATCATGGCCGGGTCTGCCGCGGTAAGGACGCCAGGGTGCAGCGAGCATGGATGGCCGGGCAGCCGGACGGCGCCGGTCTCGATCAGCTCGCCACGTGCCGGGTGAGACGGACCCCAGCAACCCGATGCTCGCCGCCGCCCGCAGGATCCAAGTCAGTATGGCGAGCTGCGCGTCACAACGCTCGGCCAGCTCGCCAACCGGGCGCGGCCCGTCCTCCAGCGCCAGCGGCACCCCAACCGGACGACGGCGGTCAGCGCACTGAAGCGTCAGGCGCCCGGGATCCCAGACCGGCCCGGACGGATCGGATGCGGTGGGCGCTCCGACATGGAACTCCCTTCGCAACAGGCGCCCTCGTCCGCGGATGCAGCAGGTTCGGCCTGATCCCGTGTTTCCCACCATCTCCGAAACACTCTTTAGTGCGCTTAGTGAGTTCCGTTCCCGGATGGTCACCCATGAGCTGGCAGGCGCACACCCGGACGCCATTGCACAGGCCGCGGTGTATCTCGCGAGCGACGAGGCCGCCTTCGTGCACGGCACGGTGATCGACGTGGACGGTGGCCGGATCAGTGCGGCTGTCATAGCCTCCTGAGCAGGTCCGGCCGCCGGGCGAATGTGCGGGATGCTCATCGAGAGCATCCGCGGCACCTTCGCCACCCCAGGACAAGGCCGTCGTCGCAGGAGTGTCCGAGTCCGGGTTCCGGCAATCCTGCTAGGAGGAGGCATCCAGGCCGCGCAATCGTCCGACGATGTGCAGATACCGGCGGGCCAGCTCCGGCCGGATGGTCAGGAGGGCCTCCAGGTCCGCGCGATCGCGCTCCAGCGCCTCCGCCAGCATCAGGGCCCTGCCGCGTTCGAGTGCGAGCACCGCCCCCACACCGTCGCCCAGCATGCTGGCGGCCAGTGCCCCGCCGACGCCCAGCTCGGTGAAGCTGTGCAGCCAGGTCTGCTTGTTCTGCCGTCCCACCTGCAGGCGGTACAAGTGGTCGGCGGCCCGCCACGCGGCGGAGAATGCCTCGCTGGCCTCGCTCCAGGCGCGCCGCTCCAGCGCCCACTGGCCCCAGTTCTGGGCGGCCGCCAGGATGTCCTCCGCGTTCGTCCGCCAGTCCGTCTCGCAGCAACGGCGATAGAGTCGCACCGCTTCCGCGGACTCGCCGGGGCCGAAGCGCAGTGCGGTCGCGAGGTTGTTGAGCCGGCCGACGAGGTCCGTGGAGCTCGGGGACGTCACCTCCACGGCCTCCCGCAAGCAGGTGATCGCCCGCGCGTAGTCGTCCTCGGAGTTCAGCACGGCCGACCGGTCCAGGAGCACGTTGCCCAGGTTGGTGAGGACCTTCGGCCGCAGCTGGGATCCGGTGCTGAGCTCGGCGGCGCGCTCGTAGGCGGCGATGGCGAGGAGTAGGTCGGTGATCTCGATCGCCGGTTCGCCGTCTGTCGCGAGGTCCTGTACGGCCAGATGTTCGTACCTCATCCGGCGGGCGTTGCCCAGATTGATGAGGTGACCTGGGAACTCCTCGTCGCCTTTGGGGGTGTTCTCCAGCGCCGCCTCCGCCGCCTGGATGGCGGCGTCCAGCGCATCAGACCGACGCGTGCGCTCGTACGAGTCGATGAGCAGCATCGAGAGGTTGGAGTAGGCGCGGGCGGTGTCGGACGAGCCGGGCTCCGCGTGCTCCAAGGACTCGGTGAGCAGATCGAGTGCCGTGTCGAGGTCGTGCAGGTCGCCTGACCGGTCGTAGCGGTCGGAGAGGAAAACTCCGAGATTGCCCAGGTAGGTGATCCGGTCCGGGGAGTCGGAAGGTGTGCTGCGCACGGCTTTCCAGCCGGTCTCGATGGCCTCGTCCAGATCCCGCTCCGAACCGGTGCGCTCGTACCTGTCCGACAGCCCCACCGCGAGGTTGGACAGGTACGCGGCCCGCCTTGGGTCGTCGGCGGGCGCCTCGGCGACGGCCGACCGGAAGAGCTCGACGGCTTGGTCGAGCAGGGTGAGATCCCCCGTGGCCAGGTACGTCCGATGCAGGTCCGCGCCCCTGTCGTTGCGCTTGTCGTCGGTCATCTGCCCGGAGGGAGGTCCTGCCGGTACCGGCGGGTGCCGAACAGGAACGCGGACTGCGGACCGATGAGGGAATCACCGTGCCGCCCGTCGATGATCTCCTGTGCGGAGACCATGATCACACGCTGCTCGGCCGGATCCTCGGCGAGTTCGGTGATCCGGCGCAGTGTCCGCCAGGCGGCCTCGTCGACGAGGACCGCCTCCTGGACCTCGAACACCCGCAGTTGCCGGAAGTCCTTACCCGGCACCTTCCTGGGCGGCTCGACCACCCTGCGAACCGGTTTGAAGGTCAGGTCGGCCACGCCCGGGGCGAGTTCGGCGTGTCCGACCTCCTTGAGCTCTTCTGTGAGCTCCCTGCGCAAGCATTCGACCACGGACTCGCGGTCGGCGCCCCTGTCGAACCAGCGCAGAAAGGGCGCGAGGGCGCTGCCGGGCAGGAAGCCCCGCAGGTCCGATAACGTCACGTCGCGGTGCTCCGCACGGCGATCAGCGCGGAAGGAGAGCCGGTCGAGCGTGGTCGTCGCTTCGGGATGGAACTTGAACACCCCGCCCGGCGGCCCGTAGGAGCCCGGCGTGTACGGCGTGTGGAACAGCACGTAGCGATCGTCGCGGCCGATCCGCAGCAGCGCGCTCATCGACACCCGGACCGTCACCCAGGGCCGCAGTGCCACCGACAGAGCCGGAAGGACCTCCCGGTTGCGCCACGCGAGAGCCGCGACGGCGATGAGGAAACTGGCGATGAGGCTGGAGACGATGCCACTGACCATGCGGACTCCGGCTTCTCGAACGGCACGGACGATGCGCTGCAGCGCCAGCTTGGCATACGGGTTCGAGCCGGTGAAGGCACGTCGCAGGGGCGGTCCAGCCGGGCGAGCATGTTCTCACCGCGGCGACTCGGCCGGGCTCCGGTATGCCGGCGACGCCCGCTTCCGGTCTCACTCGTCCAGCCGTCCGGTGAAGAACCCCGCCCGGAGCTCGAACGTACGTCGCAGCCGGGTCAGCGCCGATCGCACCCCGTCCGGCAGGGCAGCGGCGCCGAGCCGCTCGGCGATCAGGAGCGCCACATCCCGATCGTCATCGCCGGGACCGTCGCCCCGCCACCTCCGCACAGCGTTCGCCGCGATGCGCGCGAGCCGCGGGTCGTCATGTTCGACGTGCAGCAGCACCTGCCGCCACTCCCCCAGATAGGCGAGGCCCGCCAGGCGGCCGACGGCGACGCTGGAATGTTCGGCGGCCACGGGGAAGCGGCTCAGCAGGCTACGCGCCGACTCCGCACGACCGCGGTCACCCTCTTGTGCGCAGATCCGTCCGAGGTAACCGATGGCGGCCAGCACGCCGGCGAGGTCCGTCTCCTCAAGGCGGCCGTACCCGCTGGTGCCGACGGTCGCCGAGGCCGAGCCGGCGCCCGGCGTCACGGCGAGCCGGCAGGCGTAGGGAAGGACGTCGGTCACCCCGACAGTGGCGGCGGCCATCACGTACCGCCAGGCCGCCAGGCCGGCTCCGTCCGGCTGCAGCGACCGGAACCTGGCGGTGCCGCGCCGGTCGAGCCGCTCGTCCGGACCGGGGCCGGCATCGATCAGGAAGCCGAAACTGGCCAATCCGAAGATCGCCAGCCGGGCCGCCTCGTCATCAGCCATGAGCAGGGCCGTCAGGTCGGCGAGGGTGCCTCGCGCACGGGCGAAGGCCGCGGACCACGGCCAGGTCTGCCGCCCCGCGACCTCCCGGTCCTGCAGCATCCGGGCGGTGTGCAGGGCCAGCCGCACGCCGCGCGCGCGATCGACGGCGAACACGCCGGTTACCAGCGCCGCAAGGGGCTCGAGCCGGGCCGGGCCGGCCGTCTCCGCCAGTGTTCTGACCAGCAGCTCAGCGCGTTCGAGCGGGTCGGCGGCGGTGACCGCGTCCAGCTCCGCAACGGCGGCGGCGGTGGCGAGCAGCCTGCCGGGCGGAGCCTCGGCCGTGACGTCCGTCACGAGGACGGCCGCATCGTCGGGGAGCAGGCGATGCGCGGCCGCGAGGGATACGAGTTCGTCCTCCGACTCGAGGAGGCCCAGCAGCTCGGCATGCTCGGGAGGGGCCGTCAGCACCGTCCAGGCCCTCGCCGCCCCGGACACCGCGCCAAGCGAGCCGGCGGGCGCGGGCGGATCCTGGTCCGGTACGGACGACGCACCAGGCGCGTCGGTGAGGCCGGGCGGATCCGGGTTCGAAGCGAGCCGGGCACGCGGCGGCGGAGCGGACGAGCACAGGGCGTCGAGCAGCTCGGCCACGTCATCCGCGACGTCGAATCTGAACCGGTGCCGCAGCAGCACGTCGAGGTGGCCCGCGGCGCACAACTCCGCCAGCAGCCAGCGGCGTTCGCCGCGCAGCCGGGCGTACTCGTCGTGCCCCGCCGCATCGGTGAGCTCCTTCTCGGTCTCCTGGAGCCGGCGGGTGCAGGACACCGCCCAGCGCCGCTCGATGGCGGGGGTCGCGTCGGCTTCGACGGCGCGCAGAGCCGCCATCGCCGCCTCGGTCACCAGCCAGGGGCGAGCGGGGTCGATCAGCTCGCAGGCGCGGGGAAGGAGCTGGTACAGGCCGGCTCGCCGTACCGCGCCAAGGGCCACGGAGCAGACCCGCGCGGGCGGATCCGCCGTCAGCACGGCCGCGCACGCCTCCCGCAGGGCCGCACAGGCACGTGCGCAGGCCGTGCCGGACGCGCGGCGCGTCATCCGCTCCAGACCATGCAGCGCCGCCGTCCGAGCCTCCGGCGGGGACGAAGGGTCCGCCGCGACCGTGCCGAGCAGTTCCCTGGCCGCCCGTCCGCCGAGGTCGGCCAGCGCCGCGGCGGCATGCTCGCGGGTGTCGTCCCGTACGGCCGGGGCGACCAGCTGCTCCAGGAGCCGATCGCGGATCCGGGTCAGCAGGGCGGCGGGCCGGGTGCTCGCGGCACGCAGAAACTCGACGGCCAGCGCACCGTCGTGCCGTACGGCCGCGGTGACGAGGGAGTCGACGACCGGGTCGGCGCCATCATGCATGTTCAGCAAGAGCAGGATCGCCCCGTGCCAGCGGAACTCCGTCACCAGGCCGAGCGGATCCGGGCAGCCCGTGTGGTAGAGCGCGAGAGCCGTGAAGTAGTCCCTCAGTACGGCGTGCGTGAAGCCGACCGATCCCGCCGTGCGCATCAGCAGGCCGCATCCGACGAGGTCGTCGACGAGGCCGGGAGCGTGGGGAGGCCAGGCCGACAGCGTGGGCAGGGCCGCGGCGGGGATCTCCTCAGCGCGCCGAGAGGTGAGCTCGTGGGCGATCGCCATCAGAGCCCGTTCGCGCATCGCGGAGCCGGTCTCCGGCCGCGTCGCGAACAGCCGGTCCACGTACCGGGCCAGGAGACCACTGACCGTGAGCGGCGGATCCGGCTCGTCGGCGAGAAGGTGGATCAGCGGCAGCAGCGCGGGAGACCAGAGCATGGGAGCCGGCCATCGCGAGACCTGGTCGGCGTCGTGGGGATCCTCCCGTACCAGCCGCGCGATCGAGGTCCGGGCGGCCGCGTCGCGCGAGCCCAACGCCCGGACAAGGAAGGGCTCGATGACGGCCGGGCTCGGCGAGGCCAGTATGTGCACGTGGAACGGGCCGGTGTCGGAGGAGAGGTCGTAGGCGGCCGTACGGCAGGCGACGACCACAGAGCTGCGGCATGCCCCACCGTCGACCAGTTCGCGCAGCCAGGCCAGCACATTTGCGCCCGCATCGGCGTCGAGGTGGTCGAGGTGGTCGACCAGGAGGTAGATCGCACCGGTGACCAGCAGCGGCGGGACGCTCTCGGCCCAGTCCGGGGGCAGCTCGCAGGCGGTCCACGCGGCACGCAGGACGGCTGCGCCGGGTTCGCCGGCCAGGACACGGGCGTCCACGGGAAGGGGAAAACGTGGGGGTGGCCAGCCGGTGCCGGGCCCGGCACCGGCGCGCGTCAGCCGGACGCGCAGTTCCTCCAGCACCGTGCTCTTCCCGCTGAGGGCCTCTCCCAGCAGGACGACATGGCTTTCCCGGGCGAGGAGCGACTGCGCGTCCTCACCCGGCGGGTCCCCTTCGGCGGCGTACGCCGTGAGCGGGACGTACCAGGGCGGATCGCGACGGGGCGGCTCCCTTCCCGCGCGGCCCTGCAGGAGCGCGGTGACGAGGTGGGTCCGCAACTCGCCGAGCAGCCGCTCGATGCGGTCGTCGCGAACGCCCGCGTGATCCAACCCGGTCACGAGGTCGGCGGCGATCGTGACGGCGTCCCGGTGCCGGGATGCCAGGATCGGGATGAGCGCCGCGGCGACCGCGTGCAGCGTGGAAGGTCGCCACCCACGGAGGACGTCTTCGCCTCGCCACGTCTCGGACGCGGCCCCGGCGGCGGCGACGGTGGCGCCCATCGCGGCCGGGGTGTGCTCGTGCTGGCCCCACTTGAACGTACGGTTCGCGGCGATCACGAGCTGCGCCAGGTACTCGCGCCACCACCGAGGCCCCGCCTCGGCCGGGTAGCTGATCCGGCCCTGCGAGCGGACGGCCCACAACACGCGGAACGAGCCCTCCAACCCGGGGGCGGTCTGCTGGATCGCCGTGACGAAGGCCGCCTCCGCGCCCGCGGCCCGCTCCTCGACGCTCTCCCCCGCGACGGCGTCGAGGGCCCGGCCGGCGAGCGCGAGCAGCCGCTGCAGCAGCAGCAACTCGCCGAAGTCGTGCCGCCCGGCCAGCACGTCACGCAGCAACCCGAGTTCGAGCCAGGCGTGGTCGCCCAGCAGCGGCTGTCCGGCGGCGGTCTTCGCGAAGTCGATCAGGAAGGGCTGCTCGTCGCTGAGCACGATGTTGCGGGGGTTGAGGTCGCCGTGGACGAGCGAGACGGCCCTGCCCTCCTCTTCTCGCGTCAGTAGGTCGAGCAGCTGCCCGAAGGGCAGGGCGGTGCGCTCACTCCCCCAGACGACGTCGGCTCCTTCGCGCCGCAGGTCGCGGCAGGCAGAGGAGATCACCGACCAGCGGGAGTCGACGTAGGTCTCGGCCACCGTGCCGGAGACCTCCACCGGCTGCCCCGTGGTCAGCTCGGCGGATGCCCTGACTCTGACCTTCAGCCCGTAGAAGTCGGCCTGATAGCCATCCTCATCGGGGGTCAGGGTGAGGGAGAGACGGGCCCGCAGGGGCTCCGGCCCGGGATCGGGGTGCAGGCAGGCGGCCAGCAAGCTGTCCGAATCGAGGTACGGGCCGTCCGCGCCGTCATGGTCCAGCGTGAGCATGGGGCCGAGCGTCGCGACCTGGCCCCACAGCGAGCCGGGACCACGCTGCGGCTTCGCGCCTTTGTACAGGACGGAGTGCGCCTTCTTACCGAACTCACGGATGACCTTTGTCGTCCGCTCGATGTCGTTCCGGCCGACGAGGTCTTCGAGGGTCATGAGCGATGCGCCGGTAGTGCCGGCGAATTCCGCGACATGGCCATAAACGATCACTTCCGGTCGGCCGCGGACCCGCTTGCCCTCGTCATGCACCGCGGGAGCGGCCAGGTCGATCGGCGCGCACAGCGTGTTCGCCATTTTCCTTTCCGCGAAGTGTGTCTGGAAGGCGTTCCACTCCTTGGCCATCTCCGCCGCAGGGCCGAGCTTGGCGACGTAACGCCAAGACGTGCCGCCCCAGTGAGCGGTGATCTCGAAGACATGGGCGCCTGCCCGCCCGCCTGTCAGCCGCTTGCCCACCGTGATCCGGTCCGGCAGCTCCTTCCAGCGGCCCCCGCTCTCGACGGGCGCGGTGACGAGCCGGTACAACGCGTCCCGTACGCCCACGGGTCCGCCGTCACCGGTGGAGATTCGTGGAACGGTCACATCCCCTCCGGCTCCCGCTGGCCTAGAGTCAGTATGCATAGGGGAGGGGAGACGGCAATGCTGCAGGAACCACCCGCGCTGCCCGAGTCATGGGCGGACATCTGCGCCCTCAAGCGCCGGCTACGACAGCAGGCCAAGGAGGCGGGGCACCTTCCGGAATGGCGTGAGCTCGAAAGCGCGGCGAGAACGGGCGCGGACACGCTGGAGAAGTGGCTGAGCCTATGCGCGAAGATCGCCGAGAGCGGGCGGTGGTACGGCTCGTACGTCATCAGGGACGGCTTCACCGAGGACGGCGACGAGGACGCCGAACAACTGTACGGCTGTCCCAACCAGCGACGGTGCGAGCGGGTCGCGACGGCCACGAGCACCGGCGCCCCGCCGCTGTGCGACCTGTCCGCCGAGTCCATGGCGCCGCTCCGGTGATGTCCGGCTCCCATGTCGAACGCCTGATCACCGACCGCACCCGGATGATCGCACACCTCAGCACGCTGCGCGACGGCGACGCCGCCCGGCCGCAGTGGCTGAACAACCTGGGCAACCTCTCGCTCGCCCTGTACGACGCCACGGGCAACCTGAGGCACCTGGACGAGGCCGTCGTCTGGCACGGTGCCGCCTGGGCCGACTCCGCCGACGGCGACCCCGCGCGCGCCGGGTACGCCGCCAATCAGGCCACCAGCCATCTGCAGCGCTTCCGCCAGCGCAATGAGGAAGGCGACCTGACCGCCGCCAGGGAACGCATCCTCACGGCGCTGGCGATGACCCCCGACGAGCACGAGCACCGGCCAGGCCGCCTGCACACGCTGGGCAACGTGCTGGAGTGCCTGACCCGGGAGCGCGGCGACCCCGCGGACCTGGACGAAGCGGTTCGGGTCAGGGACGAGGCGCTGGCCGCGCCGTCCTGCGGTGCCCCCTCCCGCGCCGTGCTGCTCACCGGCGCGGGCAACACGGTCCAGCTTCGATATCACACCCGATACGACCCCGCCGACCTCGGCGCCGCGCTCGCGTACCACGAGCAAGCGCTGGCCGCGGCAGAGTCCGACGGCCTGCGCGCCGCCGCCCGGACCAACCTGTCCACCTGCCATGCCGACAGATTCCAGCTGACCGGCCAACCCGGCGATCTGGCCGCGGGCATCGAGCACGCCGAAGAGGCGCTCCGCCTCACCCCCGAGGGCGACCCGGAGGGGACGGCACGGGCGAGCAACCTGGCGTTCATGCTGCGCTCCCGATACGACCGCCTCGGCGACGCCGACGACCTCGACAGAGCGATCGAGCTCGCGCTGAACGCGCTGTCCGGCTCCTCCGCGCGCGGCTTCACGCGCGCCGCCCTCCTGGGCAACCTCGGAGCCGCCCTGCACACCAGTCACCGGCATCGGGGCGGCTCGGACGCCCTCGACCAGGCCGTCACGTTCCTCAGGGAGGCGGTGCGGCTCGTCCCGCGGCCCGGAGATGACCTCGCACGCTGGAAGAACAACCTCGGCAACGCGCTGAGCAGTCTGTACCTGCGCGACATGGACCTGCGCCACCTCGACGAGGCGATCAGCCATCTCCGCGGCGCCGTGGAGCTCACCCCCAGTCCGCGGCATCCGCATCTCGCGGCCCGCCTGCACAACCTGGCCGGATCTCTGCACCGGCGGGTGGGCAGCACCGGTGACTTCACCGACCTGAGCGAGGCCATCAACGGCTACGCCTCCGCCGCCGAGGCGGCCCCCGCGGGTCAGCGGCTCTTCGCCGCCGCCAACGCCGGTCTCGGCACCGCGCTCGGGCTGCGGTTCGCCTTACGCGGCAACGGAGAGGACCTGGACGCGGCCATCTACCGGCTCGGGCTGGCGCTGGCCGCCGTCAGCCCGACCGACCCCGACCGCCTCACTTGGCTGGTCAACCTCGCCGACCAGTTGATCAGACGATTCCAGCACACCAGGGAGCGCGCCTCACTCGACCAGGCCATCGAGCTGCTGGTGCTGGCCGCGAACGCTACGGCGCAGGACCATCCGTACCTGTCCCTGCGGCTGGAAACCTACGGGCGGGCGCTGGCGATGCGTTTCGAGGCGTACGCCGATCCGGCGGACGGCGACGCGGCCGTGGTCCAGTGCGAGCGCGCCGAGCGCGCCGCCCGCAACGCGGTGGACCGCGGGACGGCGCTCCACGTGCTCGGCGATGTCCTGCAGGCCCGCTACGAGCGTGCCGGAGAGTCGGCCGATGACCTGCGACGGGCCGGCGAGGCTCTGGAGAAGGCGGTGCGCACGCTGCCGGCGACGCACCCGGACCATGCGCTCACCTTGCGCAGCCTCGGCATCGCCATACGGTTCCGGGCCGCCGCGCGCCAGGACTCGCGAGCCGCCGACCGAGCCGTGCGCCTGCTGAAGCGAGCCGCGAAGAGCGGGTCCCGCCTGGGCAGGCCCGACACCGTGACGCTGATGGAGCTCGCCACCGCCTATCGCGTCCGATCCGGTCTGCCGGACGATCCGGAACGGCAGCGGCTGAACCGGATCCGTTCGCGCAGGACCGGCCGGGACGCTCTGCGCGCCTGCCGCGAGGAGGTCATGCTCCAGCCGAGCACGGCCGACGGCCTGGTGGTGACGCGTCGCGCGGCCCGCCATGGCGCGGCCGTCATCTCGTGGTGCCTGGAGGATGTGGCCGTGACCGAGGCCGTCGAGGCGATGGAGACGGCACGTGGCCTGGTCCACTGGGCCGCGATGTTCACCGGCTCCGCCGGCGACCGGCTGCGCGAGGCGAGGCATGGCGACCTGGCCGCACGTTGGGAGGCCGAGCAGGCGCGCGCCTTCGAGCTCCGCAGGGCCTCGGGGAGGAGCGGCGCGGCCGATGCTCCTGGCATCGAGCCGGTGCCGAGCCAACTGCGGGACGAGGTCGTCCGGGTGCTCGCAAGCGAGGAGCAGCGCGCCGCGAGCGGGCTCGGCGCCGCCTACTCCGCCGACGCCGTCCGCGCCGCCCTGGCCGACGCCTCCGCCGACGCCCTGGTCTACCTCCTGCCCGGCACGGCGGGACGCAGCGGGTACGCGGTGGTGCTGCCTCGCGAGGGCGTGCCGCGGCGACTGGTGCTGGACGGCTTCCGTGCCGTATCCGGCGGGAAGCTGTCCACGTACGTGGAGACGTACAACCGCCTCCTGGTCGCGACCGCCACGGAAGCGCAGGACGGCGACAACGACGAGACGGGCTCTCAGCTCGACAGGCAGGAGGTCGTCGACACGTGGACGGCGGCTCTGCACGAGCTGTGTGACTGGGCATGGAACGCCGTCATGGCACCCGTGCTCGCATCGATCCGCGACCTGTCACCGGCGCCCGGCGACGCTCCCCCACGCCTGGTGATCGTGCCCACCGGGCATGCCGCCCTCGTCCCCTGGCATGCCGCCCGGACAAGGACCGGCAACGGCGGCCATCGGTACGCGGTGGAGGAGGCGGTCATCGGCTACGCGGCCTCGGCGCAACTGTTCTGCGAGACCGCCCGGCGCGGCCGGCCGGCCATGGACGGCCGTGCGCTCATCGTCGGAAACCCCACGTTCAGCCTGCAGTTCGCCGAGGCCGAGACGCGGCAGATCCACCGGCTCTGCTACCCCGCGGGTAGGTACATCGGGCCGCCGCGCGCCGCCGGGGACGTACGCGTGACCCCGGATCTGGTGCTGTCCGAGCTCTCCGGCCCCGAGTCGGCCGCTTTCCCGGTCATTCACCTGGCCTGTCACGGATACGCCGCGGCGGATCCCGCGCGCTCCCGCCTGGCGCTGGCGGATCGGCGGCCCCTGACCGTCGAACGCCTGCTGGCGCATGGACGCGCATCCCGAAGACGGGACGCCGGGCCGCTGGTCGTCCTGTCGGCGTGCGCCTCCGGGATGAGCACCGATGACTTCGACGAGATGATGACGCTCGCCACCGCCTTCCTCATCGCGGGGGCGTCGGCCGCCGTCGGCTCGCTCTGGATCGTGGACGACCGTAACACCGCCGACCTCATGACCACCTTCCATCACGTCCTGACCTCTGACCGGCGGGATCCGCTCGACGCGCTCCGTGCCGCGCAGATCGAGATGATCGAGGCCGGTCGCCGGACCGCTCCCCCGCCCGGCCGCCGTTCCCTGGGGGATCCGTACTGCTGGGCCGCCTTCACCCATCAGGGCCGCTGACCAGGGGCGGCCGTGCGCGGTCTCGATGCCCCGGCGGGAGGCGACCTGAGGACGCCGCGAGCGCTCTGTGGCCGAGGGCGGACAGCCGGTCGGATGCCTGCTCGTAGCGCCGCACGAGATCGGGGCGGCCGCCGGCCGCCAGTGTCGTCAGATCTGCTCGATCACGTTCCAAGGCCTCGCTGAGCATCAGGGCTCGCGCGCGTTCCACCGCGAGAGCCGCCGCCTCGATCCGTCCGGCGCCGACCAGCGCGCGAGCCGTGCTGCCCGCCAGAACGGAGGCGGCGCGCAGCGCGCTCTCCTTCTGCTCGCGCAGCAGTTGGATGCCGAAGAGCCGCTGCGTCATCGCCAGTGCCCCGTCATAGGCGTCGGCGGCATCGGCCCAGTCCAGGCGCCAGCCCGCCCAATCCTCCCAGTGCAGGGCCGTGCGCAGGGCCCACCCGGAATCCGCGAGCTCACCCTCCTCGCATGCCTCCCGGTACAGGGCGGCCACGCGTTCGTGATCTCCGCGCCGGGTCAGGAGGTGCGCGAGGCTGTGCAGTCGCACGGCCCTGGACGGAGAACGGCGGGGGCTGGAGCGGACGACCCGTTCGAGGATGTCGATGGCTTCGTCGAGGTCGGCCGACCGTGCCTGCGCCTCGTGGCGCAGAGCCAGGGGCCGGCGAGATTGGCCAGACAGCGCGACCGCTCCGGGGCCCGTTCGGGGAGCGCGGCCGCGACCTCCTCAAACGCGAGAACGGCCGCGTCGAGATCCCCGGTATCTCCGGTGTGCTCGTACCGAATGCGCAGCGCGTTACCGAGGTCGTTGAGCCGTCCCGGCCGGTCCGGGGCGGCGGGCGCCGTTGCCTGCAGGGCCTTGCGCAGGAGGCGGACTGCGTCATCCAGATCCGCCAGGCAACCGGTCCGCTCGTGCCTGTCGAGCAGCGCGTTGGCGCTGTCACGCCGGTGGTCCGCCCAGGCGGGGGCGGACCCGGGCGTCTGCTCCAGCGCCGCGTGATGGACCCGGATCGACGCGTCGAACAGCGCCGCCTCACCGGTGGCGGAGTACTTGAGCCGCAGGGACACCCCGAGCCCGGCGAGGTAACGGGCCCTCGCCCGCGCCTGCTCAGGCGTCTGCTCCACGGCGCGGCGGGCGGCCTCGATCGCCGCGTCGAGGTGGCGCGGCTCTCCGTCGGTGACGTACAGGTCGTGCAGGAGGACGGCGAGATTGTGATCGTGCATCGGCGACGCGGCCGTCGGCTCGGCGGCCGCCTCGGTGAGCAACCGCAGCGCACGCCGCCGGTCATCGCGCCCGCCCTGGTCGTAGTAGCGCTCGGCCAGGGCGCTGCCGAGCGCCGCCAGGCGGCCCGGCCGGTCCGGCGAATCGGCCGGGGTGCCGCGAAGCACCTCCTCGCCGGCCCGGATCAGCTCATGCAGGTCCTCACGGTCGCCTCGCGCGCCGTATCTGGCGTAGAGCCCGCGGGTCAGCCCGCTCTCATCGACGGCCTCGCACAACACCATGACGGCTTCGTCGAGGGCGTCACGCGCGCCGGTCTCGTCATGCCACAGGCACAAGGTGATGCCGAGGCCGGCGAGGCTGCCGGGGCCGGTCGGCCGCGCCGCGTGGAGACAGGTTCACCGCCCTGCGGCAGGCCTGGACCGCTCGGGCGAGGTCGGCCCGGTCGCCGCCGATGCGGAATCTGTCACGGAGCACACCGCCCAGGTTCGCCAGCCGGAGCGGAAGGTCGGGCGAATCCGGCTCGGTGAGCTTGATGGCGCGGGTGTGCACCGTGAACGCGTCCTCCATATCACTGGCCCGCCCGTCGATTCCGTAGCGCTCCCACAGGCCGCCACCGAGATCGTTGATGATCAAGAGGTCTGCAGGCGCCGCCGCAGCGGCCTCTTCATGCAGGCGGACGGCCTGGTGGAAGCGGGCGACGTCTCCGGTGAGGTCGTAGAGTTCGCGCAGGACCAGCGCCAGGTCGTCCAGATGGTCTGGCCGCCTGTCGCTCCCACGGTGAGGGTTGATCAGCCATCGGTTCTTCCGCTGAGCGTGCGGCCCGCGGGCGAGCACCGGATGCGGACTTCCTTCCCCCCATGTAATCCTGGGGAGAGCCGAATGACCACGGGTTCACCTGGCGGCAATGATGTCCGACGACGATGTGAGCACGCTGCTCCTGTGGATCAACGCGCCCGACTGGGAGTCCTCGCGCCGGATCCTGCGTGAACATCCGGAGTTGCTGGACGAGCCCGCCGAGCGGGAGCTCCTCCGGCAGACCGCGGCACGACGCCAGGCCAAGGAGATCCTGATCCTCGAAGACCATCACCTGCTCCTCACCATGAGCCGGGAGATGGGCATCGAACGAGGCTATGAGGAGTACCTGCGGCTCGTCGCCGCGAGCAGCGAGCTGCGGGACAAGGCGAACGCCGCGCAGGACGCCTACACGCGCTCCGGAGACCTGGCCGCGCTGGACAGGGCGTTGACGGACTTCGGCCGGATCGTCACGCTCTGGCGTGACGGGCCCGTCTCCAGGCGGCGCGCCGCCCTCCTCGACAAGGGCCTCGCTCACGAGCGGCGCTACCAGGCCGCCGGCCGGCGCGAGGACCTCGACGCAGCCCTCGAGGACCTCGACCAAGCCCGGCTCGTTCCCGGCGCCGCCCCCGGCACCCGGGCCTTCCTGGCCCACATCGTGGCCCGCCTGCACCGGATGCACTTCGAGCGCGACCATCGGCCGGCTCACCTGGCAGCGGCCATCGACCTGCTCTCCGGGACGCTGGAGTCCTTGCCGGAGGACTCGACGACGGTGCCGGATCTGCTGAACGGGCTGGGCGAGGCGCTACGCCTGCGCCACGGCTTACTGGGGAACGCGCTCGACCTCGACGCCGCCATCACGTGCTTCAACCGTGCGACGAGCTGGACGAGAGAGATCGCCGCACGCCTGCCCGCCCTGCTGACGGGAACCGGCACGGGACTCGTCGAGCGCTACCAGCTGACGGGCGGCCCCGGCGACCTCGACCAGGCGATCGCGGCCTTCGGTGAGGCCGTCGAGCGTTTCGACGGGTCCCCCATGGACCTGTCCGCCCATCTGATCAACCTCGGCGGCGCTCTCATGCTCAGGTACGCGCGACGCGGGGACCCCGCCGACCTCGAACGCGCCCGGCAGATGCTCGAACGCGCGGAGGGTTCCCTGCCCGCCGAAGCGCCGCTGCGGCCCACCCTGCACGGGACCCTCGCCGCGTACTGGCAGGAACGGTACGCGCTCACGGGCGACCGCGCGCTCCTGGAACAGGGCATCACGCACGCGGAGCGCGCGGTGGCCGCGGCGTCTGTGACCGGCCACGACCGGCCGGCGAACCTCGATCGGCTGGCGCACCTGCTGCTGGCCCGGGCCGAGCGCGACGGAGGGGACCCGCAGAGCGGTGACCGGGAAGTCGAACGCGCGGTCGAGCTGTACCGGGAGGCGCTGGCGGGCACCCCGGTGTCGGCCGCACGCCACCCGGCACGGGCCATGGCGCTGGGCAGCGGACTGGCCGCCCGTTACCTGCGGGCGGGCCGCGCCGAGGATCTCGACGATGCCCTGACCTTTCTGCGTCAGGCCGTGCGGGCCGAACCACGTGACTCCGTGAACGCGGTGGGAGCGCTGTTCAACCTCGGCAACGCGTTATGGGTCAGGTATGAACGGACCGGAAGCCTCGAAGACCTGGACGTCGCGGTGCGGACCATCGACGAGGTGGTGCCGCTGATCCCGGACGGCTCGCCCGACTCACCGCGGATGCGGAACAGTCTCGCGACGGTCCTCGCCGCACGGTTCATGCATGAGGGAGCCACAGCCGATATCACGCGCTGCGCCGACGTGCTGCGCGAGGTGGTGGCCGACACGCCGGTCGACAGCCCTGCGCGCGCGATATACCTGGGCAATCTAGGCAACGCGCTGATCCTCCAGGCTGTCCGGCTGAACGTCACCTCGGCAGCCGACGAGGCGGTCGAGACCCTCCGTGAGGGTCTGCGTTCCGCCAAGGTCACCGCGGCCGGACGTGCCACGCTGAGCGCCGGTCTCGCCCGGGCTCTGCTGACCCGGATGCGGAGACGCCCGGACCTCCGTGTTCTCGACGAGGCGATCGCGCTCGTACGGTCCGCGCTCGCCGCGACCGGAGCCGCCGCGCCCGACGCCACCGTGCACGCCGCCACCCTGGCGCGCGCCCTGCGGATGCGCTCGACCTTCGCCGAGCACCGTGATGACGTCCTCGAAGGTGTGGCCACGTTCCGGCAGGTGTGCGAGCGAGGCCTCGTCAACGCGCCTGACGTGACCCTCGATGCGGCATCCGCCTGGGCCGCCTGGGCGGTGGGACGCGGCGTATGGCGTGAGGCCGCCGACGCCGTCGACCTGGGTATGCGGGCGGCCCGGCGCCTGTGGGAGAGGCAAGTTCTGAGGGCGAACAAGGAGCGGTGGCTACGCAGGGTCGGAGCGCTGCACGCCACGGCGTCCATGGTCTATTTGCAGGATCCGAGGTACGGAGCCCGAGGCGCGGTCGAGGCGCTGGAGAGCGGGCGCGCGGTGATCTTCGCGGAGAGACTGGAGCGGGACCGCGCCGATCTGGACCGGCTCGGCGCGACAGGGCGGCAGGATCTCGTCGAGCGCTATCGGAGGGCGACCCACCGGCTGAGCGAGCTGTCGGCCGAAGCGGACGCGGGCGGCATCGCGAGCATCGCGACCACCCTTCGCCGAACGCACGGCTCTGTCATGCCGGGCTGATCCTCCTCGTGGCATCCGCGGCGACTACCGATATCGCCCTGTAACGGGCACCCGCGTAAGGTCCACGGACGCGTAGCATCGTTGCCATGAGCGACCCCGCCGCGTTCCCCAGGCAGACCGGCGCAGAGGACGGCGACCTCGAAGAGTTGCGGGTCGCGTGGCAAGAGCTCAACGAGATCGTGGAGGAGATCCGCCAGGTCCAGGGCTACGAGAACTTCCTGATGGCTCCCACCTTCGACGACGTGTCGGCCGCGGCCGTTCAGCCGCTGTGCTACATCAGTGCCACGGAGGCCGAGGGGATCGCTCTCGTCGTGCGGGAGAACGGCGACGTCGACCCCGTCGTTCTCCCTCATCTGACCACGGACTCCGTGAGAAGCCGCGTGTCGGCGTTGCTCACCTCCTATGACGAGTTCCAGGCCGACCCGTCCGCCGCGGCCGGGCCCTGGACGGCCGACCTCGACGCGGCGACCCGCTGGCTCTGGGACACCGTCATGGAGCCGCTCCTCGAGGCGGTCGAGGAAGATCCGGCCATCACCCTCGTGACAGGCGGGCTGCTCGGGCTGCTTCCCCTCCACGCCGCCTGGACCCCGGACCGGACCAGGCCGACAGGCCGCGCCTACGCCCTCGACACGACCACGATCAGCTATGCGCCCAACGCCAGGTCGTTGACCGCGGCACGGAGGATTGCGGCGGAGCGGCGAAGGCAGACGCTGCTGGCGGTTATCAATCCCCAGCCCATGCCGGCCGGCTACCGGCCGACCCCCTTCACCGAGCTGGAAGCGAGCGTGATCGGGGAAGCCACCCGGGGCACAGCACGATCTCTGGCCGGCACCGAGGCGACACTGCCGAACGTACGCCGCGAACTCCCCGCGGCCGATGTCGTGCACTTCGCGTGCCACGGCCATGCCAACCTGGTCGACCCGCTCGAGAGCGGGCTCATGCTCTCCGGCGGCCAAGCACTACGGGTGCGCGACCTGCTGGAGATGGACCTGAGGATCAGGGTCGCGGTCCTGTCGTCCTGCGAGGCCTCGTTGCCGGGAACGGAGCTGCCGGACGAGGTCATCGGTCTGCCCACCGGGCTCCTCCAGGCCGGCGCCGCCGGTGTCGTCGCCCCGCTGTGGGCCGTACCGGACGTGCGGACGAGCATGCTCATGACCGAGTTCTACCGCGACTGGCGCAGCGCGTCGTGGACGCCTGCCGAGGCGCTGCGCAGAGCGCAGATCTGGCTTCGGGACACCACCAACGAGGAGAAAGTGGAGGTGTGGGAACGTGCCTTCGACGACGACTCTGCGTGGCCGGGTCCCGAGGTCGCCGACGCGCTGCTCGACCGGGTTCTGCCACGCGAGCCCGACCGGCGGGATGAGTCTCCCCTTCACCTCTGGGCCGCCTTCAGCCACGTCGGGGTGTGAGACCGCGAGGTGCCGGCGGTGAGCCCGGCGCTGGACGAGCGGGAGTGGCGGCTGCTGGCCGAGCGGATCAGGCCACTGGTGCGGACACTGCTCGGCGACCCCGGCGCGGCCGAGGCGTTCACCCGCGACCTCGACCATGCCCTGGGCCTGCCCAGCGGCCCGGGTGCCAAGCGAGAACTGCGCCGCGTGCTGACCAGGTTCCCGGAGACCCGGGAGTGGATTCGTTCCGAGGTGCCCGACCAGGAGGACTACCGCACCGCGCCGTCGTCTACCCGGTTTCTGGAGGTTTCGGCGCCGGAGAACGCGGCTGTGAGACAGCGCGTGCCACTGTACGTCCGGATCACCCGGCTGAGCTCCGGCCGTACGAGTTCGCTGCGGGCGTTCGATGTCCCACCGCAGGGCGCCTCGGTCGTAATCTCCCTCTGGGCTCCCACCCTGATCGTCGCCGGGGACATGGAAGCCGACCTGAACGTCCCGGCGGAGGGTGACTCCGACCCTGTCCGGTTCGGCCTCGTCGCCCCTGTCACAGGTCTGCACAAGGTGATCGTGCGCGTGTTCAGGAACGGCACGCTGCTCGGCGAGGCGGCCGTCCAGGTGACGGCCGAAACCGAGGTCGAGTGGCAGGAGCCGACGGTGCGGACCGCGGCCATTCCGTCAATGGCCTACGAACCCGGAGAGGTCACCCTTCACGTGCAGCGCGACCTTGAGGGGTACCGCTTCCAGTTCGTTGGCGAGGTCATGCACGCCCCCGAAACGGTGAAACGGCTGGCCGCAGATCCCACGAAGATCGTCAAGCAGATGGCGGGAGAGCTGAGCCACATGGCGGCCGGCCGGGCCGCCCAGGACTCCGCCGCGCTGATCCGCCGCAGGCTCCAGGGCAGAGGCGCCGAACTCTGGGGGGTGGTGCCCGAGAAGGTGCGCGAGCAGTTCTGGGCGCAAGCCGGCCGGATCAGCTCGCTGACCGTCGTCAGTGAACTGGACGTCATCCCGTGGGAGCTGCTCTACCCGGTGGACGGTGACCGCGAGAACGGGTTCCTCGCGCAGACCGTGCCGATCGTGCGCTGGGTCTACGGACACAGGCGGGTTCGCAGATTGGCCATGAGCAGGGTCGCCTGCATCGTCCCGCCCGGGGACGCCCCGGTACCCGCGATCGACTGCTCGGCCGAGATCACCATGGTCCGGAGCCGGTTGTCCGCCCTTCGCGGCCATCCGGACATCGAGGAGCTCGATGACCTGTATGAACTCGTCGAGCACGATCTCGCCGGGGTCGTGCACTTCACCGGACACCATGACTTCTCCGATGCGGAAGGCTCGGTTCTCCGGCTGCACGGAGGCGAGCTGAGACCTGTGGATCTGGAGCCTGCGGCCCGACGCCATCCGTGGAAGAGCAGCCCGCTGGTGTTCCTCAACGGTTGCCGTACGGCAGGGGAGACACCGAGCATCCGCAGCAACACCGGGTGGGCCGAGAAGTTCATCCGGATCGGGGCCGGCGCCTTCATCGGATCACTGTGGGGCGTGCGGTCGGAATCGGCGGCCAGGTTCGCCGACCGCTTCTACGAGCACTTCTATCAACGTGGCGAGCCACTGGGACGAGCCACGCTGGCCGGCAGGCTGGAGATCATGGACGAGACCGGCGATCCCACCTGGCTGGCCTACACCACTTATGGCAGCCCGACCGCCACCGTCGCCGGCCGCTGAGTGTGGGCGCTGATGGGAACCTTCGATGGCGAAGAAACTTAAGTAAGATCAAGTCGGGAGTCGGTCGCCCCGCCAGACAGCCGATAGGCGGACGGGAGCGCTTGCCCTTGCCATCTTCCGACGAGGCGGGCGCGTCACGGCTCGAAGTCAGCAAGTTAACAACCGACGCTTCGCAAATTACCCAATTGCCGTCGAATGACTTTCGTGAAACGGTGACCCCGCCGGCCTGGAACAGGAGATGTGGTCGGTGCTCACGCTCTATCAGCTCCTTCGCACGGTGATGGTCGACGCCGCCGAGTCCCGGCCCGGCACCGACCCCGACCGCTGCGGCTTCTCCATTGCCCTGCACGCCGCCCGCGACCTGGTAATTCAGCCTGGCGACAACCCCGGCAACGCCACCGGCCTGGTCGGAAGCATCGGACGCCGCGTCCTGGCCGCGCTGCTGCCGCCCCGCCGCCCACGTGTCAGCACCCGCAAGGTCAAATCACCCATCTCCCGTTACAACGAACGACTCGACGACGGCAGACCCGACCACAGCCGCACCATCACCGACCTCGACATCACCCTCCTGCCACCCCCACCCACACTGCCTGCCACGTCCCGAGACGAGCGACCCATCACCGCGGCCGACCGCCGCAGACAACAACAGGTCCTGGCCCTCCTTCACCAAAACCCCAACCGCCCCTGGAAGGCCCGCGACATCGCCCAACACCTCGGTGATGTCACCCTGAACACGATGTATCGGCAGCTATCGCGCTGGGCCGCCAGCCGACTCATCCACAAGATCAAACCAGGTGTCTACACCGCCGAGCCAATCTCCGCACCGCTCTTGCCAGCAACCCAGAAACCTTAACTACCTGGCCTTGGGGGAAGGCCCGACAGTGTTCTCGACCGCCATGACCTACCCCAGCTTGAGGCTGATTTCGATCGTTTGGATACAGCCGCCTGCGATGACTCACAGCGTGAGTTGGTGGCGGCCATGCGGAAGCTGCTAACGAGCTGGCGTGCGCAACCCAATCTGATGTTGTATTGCTACGGAGATTAACCTCGTGCCGCTCTCCCTACGTGAGGGTTGGGACAGCCGCTCAAATCCCTTGTCAGCTTGGGAAGTCGCAACGCCACGTGGCTGCTGACGTGGGAGAACCATGACCTGTAGGGAGCGGGGTGAGTAGCCACGGCTCCCTGTGAGTCCTTCTTGGTCCCCTCTCTGACGGGCACGCAACGGGTACGGGGCATGGCTTCTGCTTCCTCGCGACATACCTGTGCTCGTATGGCCGGGCCCAGGAAGGAACGTCCCCACACGATCCACGCCGACTCGGCCGAGCTAAACGCTGGCGGGGAAGTGCTCGCGCTGTGTGCTTTCTCCGTGTGACGGCGGTCTCAAAGTTTGTACAGCTTGTTGAACGGTGTAGTGATTCGTTCCTGCCGCGATCCGAAATCGACGAACACAGCGATCTCGGCTTCTACAGCGATGACGACGCCGAGACCATACCGATCATGGGTCACTTGATCGTTCACGCTGAACCGCTCGGCAGGCGGGGCGGGGGGCGGGGGCTTGAAGGGACTTGTGGGCAGGTGGCGGCGGGATGCACCGCTGGCTGGCTTCATCCCCTCCAGTATGTGCCGCCCGTGACAACGCTCGCGACGGGGGGATGGAGATCACTCAAAATGATCAAGGCCCGAGTCTGCATTAGCGTCCTGACCTAGGCCTCCGAGCGTGGAGCGGGTGACGGGAATCGAACCCGCGCTGTCAGCTTGGGAACTGCAGGGATCGCAGCACGTGAGGGCTCTGAGCTGGGCGGAAACCCGCTCGAGAGTGACCGTGATTGACCCCTCGTTACCCTGTCCAATTGCACGCTAATTGCACGGCGACCAGCCACCGACCTCGGGTTTGTCGCGCGTCGCGCACACCCTGCGCCCTGATCATCCCGTCTGCCGTCGACCCGCCGAACAGGAAGCGGGCCAGGGCCACGGGTCATGGGTGGAGCGCCCCACTGGGTTCTGGTTCATTTCTTGTGATCGGTTGCGGTGCGTGATCGTGCTCAGGTGGTGGACAGCACTCGACGGCGGAGTCGGTCGAAATTGGCCCGGCCGAACATCTGGCGTTTGAGCATCTTGATTCTGTTGACGTGGCCTTCGACGGGGCCGGAGTTCCAGGGCAGGGGCAGGCCGGCAGTTACTGCGGCGCGGTCTCGTTCGACGCCGCGGACGAACGAATTCAGGCCAGGAAGATCGCTGCTTGCCGCCTGCGTGAGCCACTGGGTGAGTTGGTCGCCGCGGCGTTTGCTCATCATGATGGCGAATTGGCGGACGTGCTCGATGAGGGTGGTCAGCTCAGGGCACCTGCCCAGGATCTGGTCAAGCGCGTGTTGGTCATCGGGCCTGAGGTTGTCGGGCCCGCTGGGCATGGAGCCATCGGCAGGCGCGGGGGGAAGGGCACGGGGCTGACCGACGTGGAGCGCGGCTGGCGACTGAGCCACAAGGATCTGCCGCAGAAGGTCCAGCACGTCGGCAGCCTGAACACCGCTCAGGAAGAACACGGCACCGCGGTTCTGGGGATCATCGCCGCCATCGACGACAACGCTGGGATCGTTGGCATCGCGCCGGAGGTGGAACGCCTCACCGTCACGTCGTACGACAAGGGCGACAGCGGCATGCACGTGGCCGATGCCATCCTCGCCGCGCTCCCCGGCATGCATGCTGGCGACGTCCTGCTCCTGGAGGTGCACCGCGCCCATTTCACGCGGGGCACGTCGCCGGACTATTGCGAGGAGCGGATGCTGCCCACGGAGGTCGACGACTGCGACTTCCACGCGATCAAGCTCGCCTGCGGCCATGGCGTCATCGTGGTCGAGGCCGCGGGCAATGGCGGCCTGCCCCTGGACGACCAGGAGATCGGGCCGGGCACCGTTTCAAGGCGGCCGGCTCGGTGTAGCGCTTTCGGCTGCCCGGCCGGGGTGCAGCAGCCCCGCCAGATGCTGGGGGGCAGCGGATCGCAGCTCGTGCAAGGCGTCATGCGGGGCCTCTGCCCCGGGACGACCGCGTGCCGCGGCCCGCCGGTAGAACGCCTCAGCGGCCCGTACGGCGAAGTCGTCCGAGAGTGGCCACAAGCAGGCCACCACGTCGGCGAATCCCGCGAGGTGGAACGCGGCGCCGATATGCGGGGCCTCATCGGGCAGCCGGTGCCCGGCTTGGCCCGTGCCGCAGACCGACAGATACGCGAACTCGGCCCCCCGCAGCAGCCGGCTACCGGCAGCGGGTACGCGGTCGGCCCAGGACGGTGACCAGGCGGTCGAGCAGGGCGGGATCGTTGGGCAGCGCGCCGTGCTCCACGCCGGGATTGTCCGTCAGGCTGAAGTGATGGCAGCGCATGGCCCGCCAGGCCAGGATGGCGTTGTTGGTGATGTCCTCCTGGTTACCGTCGCCGTCGCGCCGCAGGAAGCCACCGGGGTCGGCGATCTGGCCGGTGGACAGGTTCGCCAGCCGGGCCCCGACGACCGTGGGCAGGCCGGAACCCTTCTCTCCGTAGACGTCCACGTCGGGGAACGACCTCGGATCGGCGAACCGGACGAAGCCGATGTAGTACGCGGCGATCTTCCCGGCCGTCGGCAGCCCCGCGTCGGCGAACAGGCGCCGATAGTCACGAGGCGTGTAGGAGCGGCCCGTCGAGGAGTCGCGAATGACGACCTCACGGTCGCCGAAGACCGCCGGGTCGGCCGCGCTCATGTAGGTCGAGGGGGCGCTCTGGTACATCCGCGCGCTGCTCCGCGCGTTCTGCCTGGTCGTGGGGTAGCCGAAGTCCTGGATGTTCTGCCCGGTGAACATCAGGGAGTACATCAGGCCCTGCCCCGGCATGTTGCCCGCGATCGGGGTGAAGCCGTGGATGTAGCGGTCTCGCCATGCCTGGCTGGTGTGGGTGAGCAGGTATTGGGCATACAGCGGCCCGTTGGAGTGGCCGACCAGGTGCACCGGCCGCTCGCCGTTGTCGTGGTAGGTGTCCTCGATGAGCCGGCGGGTGCGCTCGAAGAAGCCGCCCATGTCGGGGGTGAGCCGGGCGTCGTACCCGGCGACCCGGATGTCCCGGTCGCGGACATACCCGGCGGTCTCCAGCCTGCGGTAGAGAGCCTCGTAGTACGGTGCGCTTTCCGTGCGGCCGTATTCCATGATCTCGACGGTGACGCCCGGTTGCTCGGCGAAACGCGCCGGCATCGGCAGCGACGGATCGTCGCGGTAGCGCAGGGTGAGCAACCGGTCTCGGCAGACCTGGCTGAACCTGCTCGGCCGGTCGTTGCGGAACCAGTCCTGGAAGGTGCCAGACCGCGGACAGCCCGGCGCCGTGGTCTGGTCGCGTACGGTCGCCTGGAGCTTGGTGAAATGGAACGCGGGGAACAGCACGACCGGGGGTTTCTCCCGCGCCGGAGACCCGGACGGGCCGGGCAGGCCCGCGGTCAGCCCCAGCGGGACCAGCGCAGCCAGCACACCGTGCATCCAGCGACCGTCAAACATGGCCATCCCTCTCAGCCACTCAGTGTTCCAAGCGGTCGTTACCCACGATCACGTTCTGTGATACCTGCTGGTCGGAGGGGCGGCCAGGACCGCTCGATCGGCCCAGTTGGGCTTCGGCCGGACGACCTGACGCCGCAGCACAGCCAGCTCATGCCGGAGCACCATGATTTCCATGTCTTTGGACGCTTGACCACGTCCCAGGAGCATCAGCAAGCCGGACACCTGGATCATGAGCAGATAGAGGAGACGGAGAGGCACGGGAACTGATCCTGGACCGAGCCGCCACCTCGGGTCGATCCGCAGGTCAAGCACGCTGCGACGGATTCTGAAGCGGTACAGGCCGTCGCCTTCGGCAGCGTGCCGCGGGCGATCTCGGCGGGAACGCCCGTGTTGGCGCCGGGCCCGCTGCCGGGCACCACGATGAGGTCGGCCAGCTCGGGTGCCCCGTCGTTCTCGACCTCGACCGTCGTCCCGTTGGACAGGTGCACCGTGCCCGGCCCGTCGAGGCGTATCTGCACCAGCGGGCGCGACCATCGGCTCCTCACCGAAATGGGGAGACGTACGGAGGGCATTCGCCGAGCTGACGGCTACGCCGCCGGAGGCGTGATCTCCACCGCCGACGACCTCAGCGCCTTTCACCGGGAGCGCTGGACACGTACGAATTGCTGACGAAGGAGGAACTAAAGGAGCTCAACGCCGGCCGGCCGCCCACGGATCCCCGCTACCCACCCTCGAGGTGTGCGAGAGCCAGGGTGAGTACAAGGCCGTCAAGAGCGGCTCGCCCGGCTTCACCACCCCCACCTTCGGATCGCGGGACGGGGCGGGTCCAGCTCGTCCTGTCCCTCACCCTGGCCGGCGCCCACCGCGATCCCGCCATCGACCCGCTCGCCTCCAGGACGGGGGACGCCATCCTCTGCCCCGAGTAGTGACTGGCAACACTCGATCCGCGGGCCTTCCCCCACGGAAGTGGACACGCGTTGGGGTGTGTCATGCGGCCAGTGTCAGGCTAATCGATCTTTGCTGGTGTAGGTGCTCGTAGGAGA